>SHXO01000014.1 GCA_009693245.1 Betaproteobacteria bacterium
TACATCGAAGAATCCAGGCTGCTTGGGTTTGGGTTGCTTCCTGCGTTTGTCTTTCTTCATCGGCCTCGGGATCACTTTGCGCTTCGAGCCTTTTTATCACATCGATTCCATACACACTACTCTAGAATGCTGAATTATTAGAGGTGCCCTTAAGCAGCAACTCAAGAATTAACGGTAGATCGGTCAATACGTCGGGGAGATCATGACTAGAACACAACGCATGGCGGCGGGCCTTGCCCTGTCCTTTGTCGGCACTAGCGCCTGGGCGGAGTACAAGCTGGGATTACAGGCGCCGCAGTCTGAATTAGCGCAATCCGTCTATGATCTGCACACCATCATCACTTGGATTTGTGTCTGGATTTTTGCCGGCGTGTTCGGTTTCATGCTGGTGTCCCTCATCAAGCACCGCAAATCCGTGGGACATCAGGCAGAGCAGTTCCACGAGCACGCCGTCGTCGAGATACTGTGGACGGTCATTCCCGTAATCATTCTAGTTGCGATGGCGTTTCCCGCAACCAAAGCATTGCTGCACCAGCGCGATACTTCCTCACCCGACATCTCGGTGAAAGTCACCGGCTACCAATGGAAGTGGCATTACGATTATCTGCAAGATGGTGTGAGTTTCTATAGCAATCTGGCTACACCAAGGGATCAGATCGAAGGCAAGGCCTCCAAGGGAGAGCACTACCTTTTGGAAGTGGACAACCCCATGGTGGTCCCCATCGGTAAAAAGATCCGCGTGCTCTTGACCGCGGCCGATGTGCTCCATGCTTGGTATCTTCCCGCCTTCGCCGCTAAACAGGATGCGATACCTGGTTTCATCAAGGACTTGTGGTTCAAACCCACTGCCACGGGAACCTTTCGCGGCCAATGCGCGGAGCTTTGCGGTAAAGAACATGGCTTCATGCCCATCGTGGTCAAGGTGGTAACCGAAGACGAATACAAGCAGTGGCTAGCCGGCCAACGGGCGAAACAACCGGCCACCGCTGAGCCTCCCGCCCCAAAGGTCCCCGCCGCGCCAGCCGCGGCAGCATCAATCGGTGGTAAGGCCACCTACGAGAAGACTTGCCAGATGTGTCATCAGCCTGGTCTCATGAACGCACCTAAGTTTGGTGACAAGGCCGCTTGGGGCCCGCGGGCCGCCCAGGGTCAAGACACGCTCTACGAACACGCGATCAAAGGCTTCAAGACCATGCCACCCAAAGGGGGTGCGATGGATACGCCAGACGCGGACGCCAAGGCTGCGGTGGACTACATGGTCGAAGCGGCGAAGTAATCATCCCCGTCATCGAGAAAAAATCTAGGAGAGTGTAGATGGAAGCTGCTCGCGACCCACACCATCTTCCTCGACAACCGCGTTCGAAACGGTGTGGCGGGATTCGAAGTGATTACGCCTCTGGCATTGACGGACAAAAAGGCGGTGGCAATCAATCGTGGTTGGATGGCGGCGCCGCCGGATCGATCGATCCTTCCCAATACGGACACTCCATTGGACGTAGTTAAGGTGATCGGCGTCGTACTGCCGCCCTCCACCCTATTCCTGGAGCTGTCTCGGGACACCATCGCCGGACGGGTATGGCAGAACTTGGATCTAGACCAGTACGCCCGGCACACAGGTCTTGAACTTGTGCCGGTGGTGATACAACTCGACAACGACCTGTCCGATGGGCTCAGCCGGCAATGGCCTCGCCCGGATTTTGGAGCCGGCAAACATCGCGCCTACGCCTTGCAGTGGTACAGCATGAGTGTGGCCATCTTTCTTCTCTATCTATTGCTCAATGTCCGGCGCACAACGTAGCGGCAAATCTATTCTCATTCTGCTCGGCGTTATCGCCGTACTTCCTATTGTGGGATCCTACCTCCTGTATTCGTTCTGGAAGCCCGCCCCATTCGTCAATTACGGCGAACTGGTTGTACCCGAGGTGGTCATCACTCCCGCGCCAGACGACGCCATGAGCCAGACACTGAAGGAAGTCTCTGGAAAATGGGTGCTTGCCATGGCGGACTCGGGCTCGTGCGGGGAGTTTTGCCAGAAAAAGCTCTACTACCTCCGCCAGATCCGGCTGACCCAGGGCAAATACATGGGGCGGATAGAGCGCCTATGGATCATCACCGATGAGGTGAGGCCCAATGAATCCGTGCTGAAGGACTTTCAAGGTACCCGAGTCGTTTCCGCGCGTGGAAGTGCATGGGTCGGACGGATCCCGGTAAAAACCTCGCTCACCGATCATCTGCTCATCATCGATCCGCTTGGAAACGTGATCCTGCGCTATCCTCGCGACCTCGATCCCTCGGCGATGAAAAAAGATCTGCAACGGCTGTTACGAGCCTCTCGCGTTGGGTGAGTGATTTTTGCGGCGGGATGATAAACTTCGTGCCGCTTTCCGACAGCGATGATTCCAATGACCACCGGTACCACCACCTCCGCGCCGCTTCGTCTTAGGCTTCAGCAGTTCTTCGCGCTTACCAAGCCGCGGGTCGTATCGCTGATCGTGTTCACCGCGGTGATTGGGATGTTCCTGGCCGCGCCCGGATGGGTACCGCTGCAATCGCTCTTCTTCGCGACGCTGGGCATCGCGCTGATCGCAGGGGCCGCGGCCGCTATCAATTGCCTGGTCGAGCAGAAGATCGACGCGCTGATGGCACGCACACGCGGGCGTCCCTTGCCCATGGGACAGGTCTCCGCGGCAGAGACGCTGTGGCTCGCTGGTATGCTCGGCGGTGCCGGGCTTTTCGTGCTCTATGTCTTGGTGAACCCGCTCACCATGTGGCTCACGCTGGGGACCTTTGTGGGCTACGCCGTCATCTACACGGTGATTCTCAAACCTCTGACGCCGCAAAACATCGTAATCGGTGGGGCTTCGGGTGCCATGCCGCCGGTTCTGGGCTGGACGGCGGTGACCGGCGAGATATCCTCCGACGCACTACTGCTGTTTCTAATCATCTTCGCTTGGACTCCGCCGCATTTCTGGTCCCTGGCGCTTTACCGGACCAAGGATTATGCCCGTGCCGGTGTGCCAATGCTGCCGGTCACTCACGGAGCGAAATACACTCGGCTGCACGTGCTGCTATACACTATCGTACTGCTGGTGGTGTCCATTTTCCCTTTTCTAAGCCGGATGAGCGGCTTAATCTATCTAGCCTGCGCGCTGTTCCTCGGCGGATGGTTTCTGGCCTACGCAGTGCGTATGTATGTAGGTTACTCAGATGACCTGGCCAAGCGCACCTTTCGCTACTCGATCGTCTACCTCTTCGCACTATTTGCTGCATTGTTGATCGACCACTATTGGAAGATCCTGCTCTGAGATCGCGGCGACGACTTCCCCGCCGTGGCTCTGGCGGGGCGGTCGTGGCATCATTTAGGGATGGAACGCGAACTAGGGGAACGCCGGTATGCTGGACTCGACCCCATCGTCTTTGTCTTCCGGGTGGCGGTCGTGCAATAGCGTCTGAATCTCCTTGACACGCCGAAAAGGCACATCGACCATCATCAAGTATCGCCCTTCGTCGATATCCTTGCTGAAGACGAGCAACTTAGTATTGGGTACGCTTGCCGCGGCCATGCTCGACGCCCAAGTCCCGAACAACGCACCACCCGGGACCGTGATGAGGATGGTGACGAGCTGCAATTGGACGCCTAAGAGAGGCACGAATACGAGAACCGCGCCCAAAACCAATCCGCAGGCGCCTCCGATAACAAGGCCCAGTTCAGCACCATGGACCAAATCGGTCTTTTGCAGGACATTGGCCTCGTGCAATCCCTCCATGGGGGCACCGCGTCTTGCCAGGACATGGATGTGACCTTCGTAGATGCGGGCGAGCAGGAGATCGTTCATGGTCTGTTGTGCCGCCTTCAGATCAGGGCATATCACGTATAGTCTGCGTCGCATGGCAATATCCTCTCGGTCAAGACCACGGGATATAAAGGCCGATGCATTGAAACGCATGGCCGGCACATCGAAACAACTCTATTATGGGCCTTGTACCGGTTCTGTAGGGTCAAATCAACTCCCCCAGGCTGGCTGCGGCGGGTTTGCCCTTCTCCTTTATCCGGTTTTCTTACCCGATACCACCGATGAGCTCAACTGCCCGCTGGCGCACGCCGAACCTTGTGCTGATTTGCGGCGCGATGATTCTCGTGCTGAGCCTGGGCATTCGCCTGAGTTACAGTATGTTCGCGCAACCGATGAGCGTCGATTTTGCGTGGGGGCGCGGTAATTTCACCTTCGCATTGGCGCTGTCGAATGTGATCTGGGGACTGGCGCAGCCGTTTTTCGGCGCGTGGGCGGACAGGAAAGGCGCCGGGCGCGTAGTCGCGGTGTCCGGTTTGCTATTCGCCGGAGGTCTTGCTCTGATGACACTGGCTACGACCCCTTTGATGCTGTACGTCAGCTCCGGGCTGATGGTGGGTCTAGGGCTCGGTGGGGTGACTTTCGCCGTCATCCTCGGCGCGGTGGGCCGCGCGTTTCCGCCGGAGCGGCGCAGCCTCGCACTCGGCATTGCATCCTCAGGGGGGGCGTTCGGACAATTCCTGATGCTGCCGTTCGGGCAGATCCTGATTTCGGCAGTGGGATGGCAGAGCGCGCTGCTGGTGCTGGCCGGAACTGTCCTGGCGAGTGTTCCGCTTGCTGCGGCGATGGTGGAGCGGCAGCGTCCCCTGCACGCGGATGCCACCCCGCCATCGCTGCGTGAAACGCTTCGCGTGGCCTGCGCTCACACCGGATTCCGCTATCTGACGGCCGGCTTTTTCGTGTGCGGCTTCCAGGTGGCGTTCATCTTGGGGCAACTGCCCGCGTATTTATTGGACGTGAAGATGGCCCCCATGGTAGGGGTGAGCGCGTTGGCGCTGACCGGCTTGTTCAACATCGCGGGCCCCATTGTTTCCGGCTATCTGGGTGGGCGCCTAAGCAAGAAGTATCTGCTGTCGGGCATCTATATTCTGCGTGCATTGATCGTCACGATGTTTCTGGGAATTCCGGTTTCACCGCTGACGGCCTGTGTGTTCGCCGCAGCCACCGGTTTCCTCTGGCTGAGCACCGTGCCGCTCACCTGCGGCCTGGTCGTGCAGATCTTCGGCGTGCGTTTCGTGTCGGCGCTATTCGGCGTCGTTTTCCTCAGCTATCAGCTCGGTAATATTGTCGGCATGTGGCTGGCAGGGCATTACTTGGAACCCGGCGGTTCGTACGATCTTGTGTGGTTAGGCGGCATCGCCTCGGGGGTGATCGCAGCCATGCTCAATGTACTCATTGACGAACGGCCCCTCCAGGGCGCGGAGATGCGGTGATGGTTCCGGACTGGCGTGCCGTGCTTCGGTGGGCCGCGCTCGCGACCATGTGCCTAGTGCTCGCGATACTCGCTTTACGCGGGTACTATTCCACGCTGGTGCTAATCGACTTCGCCAACATAAGGCTTTGCACTCTCGCGGCGGCTGCGGCTTGAGGCTCTCGAAGCGCAAGTGGTAGGTAAGTAAGCCTTGAAGAATGTGTGCGGGTCGGTGTATTATCGTTTTCGGACGATGCTTCGTGCGGTTCATCCCATCTTGCCAACGGAGGTCCGTCCAATCAACGGAGGCCATAGCTATGATATTAGCAGTCGTGTTGGTGTTATTGATCCTTGGCTCCGTCCTGTTTCACTTCCTGAGCCCGTGGTATTTCACGCCGAATGCTTCCAATTGGGGCACGATCGATGACACGGTAAGCATCACGTTTTGGGTCACGGGAGCCGTCTTTGTCGCCATCAATTTGTTCATGGCCTATGCCGTGATGAGATACCGAAACCGCAAGGGAAATAAGGCGCACTACGAACCCGAAAACAAAAAGCTGGAGGTTTGGCTTACCGTGGTAACCGCCGTGGGGGTCGCTGCGATGCTGGCCCCCGGCCTGTTTGTGTGGGCGAAATTCGTCGAGGTGCCGCAAGACGCGGCGGTGTTCGAGGCGGTGGGCAAGCAGTGGCACTGGAGCTATCGCTTTCCCGGGACCGACGGCGTGATGGGCACCGTGAATGCTCGGTACGTCAGCGATAAGAACCCGTTTGGAATGAATCCTGACGATCCCAAGGGCCGCGACGATGTCTTGATCTCAAGCCCGGAAGTGCATCTGCCCCTCGGCAAGCCGGTCAAGGCGCTGCTCCGCTCTTTGGATGTGTTGCACAACTTCGCGGTAGCACAGTTCCGGGTCAAGATGGATCTGGTGCCCGGACTGGTCACCTACATCTGGTTCACCCCCACCCGAGCCGGGACATACGACGTTCTGTGCGAAGAATTATGCGGCATCGCCCATTTCACCATGCGTGGCAAGGTCGTGGTGGAAGAAAATCGCGAGTTTCAGGCGTGGTTAAGTAACTATCCGACATTCGCGCAATCCTTGGCCCAGGTGCCGGGCGATGCTGCTGCAGGGCAGCCACTGTTCGCAGTGTGTGCTGCCTGTCACGGCATGCAAGGGGAGGGTAACGTTGCGTTGAATGCGCCGAAGTTGAGCGGGCAAGGAGACTGGTATCTGAAACGGCAATTGAAGTATTTCAAGAACGGTGCCCGGGGTACACACGACAGGGATGTTTATGGTAAGCAGATGGCGCCGATGGCTGCGACGCTGGTGGACGCGGCTGCCATAGATAACGTGGTCGCTTATATCCAGACGTTGCCCGATAAACCTTCCCCCCCCACGTTGAACGAGAATGCCGCCATGGGCCAAAAGATCTATGCGACCTGCGCCGCCTGTCATGGTGCCCAGGGGCGGGGTGTACAGTCAATGAATGCCCCCCGGCTTGCCGGTATGAGTGATTGGTATTTGGTCACTCAGTTGAAGAACTACAAGCAGCGTATACGGGGCGCCCATCCAAACGATATGTACGGTACGCAGATGGTATCCATGGCAACGATTCTGGCCGATGACCAGGCAACCAAAGACCTAGTTACCTACATCAATACCTTTTGATAAAACTCACGCGAATCGAGCATCATCAAGAAATAGCGAAGAGGAGACATGAATGACCTATGTTGCGCATGACGAATCGGCATTCGTCCCACCCGCCGAAGTCGAAGAGATGGAACTCTACCATCCGAAAACTTTCATCGGGAAATACATCTGGAGCCAAGACGCCAAGGTCATCGCCATCCAGTACTCGATCACCGCCATTGGGGTGGGTTTGGTGGCTTTGGTATTGTCGGGATTGATGCGGCTGCAACTGGGATTCCCGCACACCTTTTCCTTTATCACACCAGGCAACTACCTTCAGTTTGTCACCATGCACGGCATGATCATGGTGATTTACCTGCTCACCGCGCTGTTCTTGGGGGGGTTCGGTAATTACCTCATCCCATTGATGGTCGGGGCCCGGGATATGGTTTTCCCATACGTAAACATGCTGAGTTACTGGGTCTATCTGTTCGCCGTGCTGTTACTGGTGGCGAGCTTCTTCGTGCCGGGCGGTCCCACGGGCGCCGGTTGGACCCTGTACCCGCCTCAGGCCATCCTAGAGGGCACTCCGGGGGCGACTTGGGGAATTATCCTGATGCTCGTATCGCTCATATTCTTCATCATCGGATTCACCATGGGCGGTTTGAACTACGTGGTGACCGTGTTGCAGGCGCGCACGCGCGGAATGACAATGATGCGTTTGCCCTTGACGATATGGGGCATTTTCATGGCCACCGTGCTGGCGATGCTGGCGTTTCCGGCCTTGTTCGTGAGCGCCATCATGATGATTTTGGACATGGTGCTGGGCACGAGTTTCTTCATGCCCGCAATCATTTCGAAGGGACAGCTCCTCGAGTTTAAAGGCGGCAGTCCGGTGTTGTTCCAACATCTGTTCTGGTTTTTTGGCCATCCGGAGGTCTACATCGTCGCGCTACCCGCGTTCGGCATCGTCTCCGACCTGCTCAGTGTTCATGCGAGAAAGAACATCTTCGGCTATCGCATGATGGTCTGGGCGATTCTGATCATCGGCGGCCTGAGTTTTGTCGTGTGGGCGCACCACATGTACGTGAGCGGGATGAACCCGTATTTCGGTTTCTTTTTCGCCACGACCACGCTGATCATTGCCGTCCCCACGGCCATCAAGGTCTACAACTGGGTGCTGACATTGTGGCGCGGCAATATCCACTTCACGGTGCCCATGTTGTTCGCCATTGGATTCATCTTTACCTTTATCAATGGCGGGATCACGGGGCTTTTCCTGGGTAACGTGACCGTGGACCTCCCGCTTTCCGACACGATGTTCGTGGTCGCCCATTTTCATATGGTCATGGCGGTCTCGCCTATCCTGGTGGTGTTCGGAGCGATCTACCACTGGTATCCCAAAATCACCGGGCGAATGCTGGACAATACTCTGGGAAAATTCCATTTCTGGGTCACGTTTCTTGGAACCTACGCCATTTACTATCCCATGCATTACTTGGGCTTCTTGGGCGTGCCCCGGCGCTACTACGCCGTCGAGAACATCGACTTCATCCCGCAGTCGGCGCACTCCTTGAACGCCGCTATCACCATCGCGGCGTTGATCACGGGCGCCGTGCAACTGGTGTTCTTGTATAACCTGATCTGGAGTTATTTCAAGGGCAAGCCATCGGGTGGCAACCCATGGGGCGCGACCACGCTTGAATGGCAAACGCCCGATACCCCGCCCAAGCATGGCAACTTTGGCGCGGCGCTACCGGCGGTCTATCGCTGGGCATACGACTATAGCGTACCGGGTGCCGAGAAGGACTTCATCCCGCAAAACCAGCCGCCAGGTCAGAAGACCAAAGGCATCGAGGATGCCCCTGATGCGAGCGAGCTTGGTCCACAAGGGCTCACCGCCTCGGACGTCCAGAAACCACCCGGCGGACACTCGTGACGATCTCCTTGGTGGTTTTGGCCGCTATTATGGCCATAGTGGTAGGGTGGCTATGGCGGCAAACGCTCGACGTCAAGCCCTGGATCGCGCAAGGCACGATGGAAAACGCCCGGGGTGAAAGTGCATTCTCCATCCCCTCCGTGAAGCTTGGTCTTGGTGTATTTCTGACGGTCGCCACGTCTTTGTTCGCGCTGCTCATCAGCGCCTATTTCATGAGAAGCATGAGCGGGGACTGGATTCCCTTGGCCGTCCCGAGAGTACTGTGGCTTAATACAGCAGTGCTGATCCTTAGCAGTGCCGCCATGCATTGGACATGGGTGGCCGCCCGGCGGGGACGGATGGATGGCGTAAAAAACGGCCTGACTGCCGCGGGGCTTTTCACCTTTACTTTTCTGGCCGGACAGCTCTGGGCGTGGCAACAGCTAAACGCCCCGAGTGACGTTGTATTGGCGAATCCAGCCAATGCATTCTTCTATCTTCTCACCGCGTTGCATGGCGCGCACCTGTTGGGCGGCCTGTGGGTCTGGGGCACGACCACCGCAAAAGTATGGTTTGGCGTTGAGGCCGGCAAAGTGCGCCTGAGCGTGGAATTGTGCGCGGTGTACTGGCACTTTCTGCTCTTGGTCTGGCTAGTTCTGCTCGCTCTGCTGTTGCATAAGTCTACATAAGGGGGGATTAAAGCATATGTCGCAACCCGCGCTGACGAGAGGGGCGGAAGTTCTGCCGCTATCTGAAGGCTTGCAAGGCGTCGTCGCCGACTGGTCTTCGGACCAGCGGGCATTCAAGGGCGTACCCTGGGGCAAGGCCATGATGTGGATCTTTCTCCTGAGCGATACCTTCATCTTCAGCTGTTTCTTGATTTCGTACATGACGGTACGAATGTCCACCACGGAGCCTTGGCCCAACCCCAGCGAGGTTTTTGCGCTGACACTCTTTGGCAACAAAATCCCCCTCATCCTGATCGCCATCATGACCTTTGTCTTGATCAGCAGTAGCGGGACGATGGCCATGGCCGTCAAATTCGGGTATGAAAAAAATAAAAAGGTGACCTTTATCTTGTTGCTGATCACCGCGGCTCTGGGTGCCACCTTCGTCGGCATGCAAGCCTTCGAGTGGACCAAGTTGATCATGGAAGGGGCGCGTCCGTGGGGCAACCCCTGGGGCGCGGCCCAGTTTGGCTCGGCGTTTTTCATGATCACGGGTTTCCACGGCACTCACGTGTCCATCGGCGTGATTTTCCTGATCATCGTGGCGATCAAGGTATTGCGAGGAGATTTGGATCGCCAGCGGCCAGGCTTTTTGACGGGTAGGAAGGGAAACTATGAGATCGTCGAAACCATGGGTCTGTATTGGCACTTCGTCGATCTGGTGTGGGTATTCATCTTTGCATTTTTCTATCTTTGGTAGGGGAGATCATGGAGCACGCGGAAGGACAACAGCAAGTACACGAGAAAGGGCAGCAGCATCCGATTGGCATTTATCTCAAGATCTGGGGCCTGCTGTTCGTTCTCAGCACCGCGTCGTATCTGGTCGACTACTTCCACGTTCAGGGCTACCTCAGGTGGTTTCTGATCATCGTGTTCATGTTGCTGAAAGCAGGGCTGATCGTTGCGTTCTTCATGCATATGATCTGGGAGCGCTTGGCCTTGATGTATGCCATCTTGGTCCCGCCGCTGTTGTTGATGGTACTTTTGGGCATCGGGGCGTTTGAAGCAGACTATACGTTCTTTACACGAGGTACGTTCTTCGGACACACGCCCTGAGCCAGGCTCGGTGATCGCCAGGTTGCCCGCGTGTCAGTGAGTCCGCCAGCGGAGTGCACAGCGCCGACCGGCGAACACGACTGGGAGATCCTGCTCTGAGACCCTTCGCCGCATTGGTGCTGTGTTTGGTAGTCCTCACGAGTTGTGACATTCGCCCAAAGGCGAGTTTCAATGCCACCGATATCACCGGAGCGGAGTTTGGCCGCGAGTTTGCCTTGGTCGACCACAATGGCACGGCACGCCGTTTGGCCGACTTCAAGGGCAAGGTGGTTGTCATGTTCTTTGGTTTTACCCATTGCCCGGATGTGTGTCCAACGACTTTGGCACAGATGGCCAAGGTGATGACGCAACTAGGCGAGAATTCCGCGAGCCGGGTTCAGGTATTGTTTGTTACCGTGGATCCCGAAAGGGACACTCAGGACGTGTTGAAGAACTACATCACCGCCTTTAACCCCAATTTTCTCGGCCTCAGGGGCGATCAGGATGCCCTTTCGCGCACGGCGAAGGAGTTCAAACTGGTGATCATGAAGAACGCCGAGACCTCTCCGGGCAACTACAGCGTCGATCACTCAACCCAGACCTTCGTCTACGATAGGCAGAATCGGTTGCGCCTGTTCGTGACCCACGGGCAGATCGAGGAAGCGCTGGCGCACGATATTGACCTGCTACTAAAGCAAGACTGAAACGCCGCAATCGCCGCGACGTAGTGTTAGCGCGGTTGACGGACGCTCTACCAGGCTGCGGGGATCAGCGCTCGCATCTTCTTCATAGCCTGCTGCTCGATTTGGCGAATGCGTTCCGCCGACACGCCGAATTCACCGGCCAAGTCATGCAGTGTCGCGGCCTCGTCCTCTGTTAACCAACGCGCCTCGATAATGCGGCGGCTTCGGCGGTCCAAACTACCGAGGGCGCGCTCGAGACCTTTGGCTTTAAGTCTCTCCGCTTGGTCATACTCGAGTATGCGGCCAGGTTCATCGTCCTGGTTCGACAGATAGGCGATGGGGCTGTAGGCATCGTCTTCGTCATTCGCAGGCTCTAGCGGGACATCTTGGCCGCCCAGCCTAGTTTCCATCTCCACGACGTCAGAGCTTCGCACGTTGAGTTGCTTGGCCATGTCGTCGGCTTCGACCCGGCTTAGGGTGCCCGAACTCTTTTTCATGCTGCGCAGGTTGAAGAACAGTTTGCGCTGCGCTTTCGTGGTGGCAATCTTGACGATGCGCCAGTTGCGCAGAATGTGCTCGTGGATCTCGGCGCGAATCCAGTGTACGGCGAACGAAACGAGGCGCACGCCCCGGTCGGGATCGAAGCGCTTCACGGCCTTCATCAAGCCGACGCTCCCTTCCTGGATCAAGTCGGAGTGGGGCAGCCCATAGCCCAGATATCCCCTCGCGATGGACACTACCAAGCGCAGGTGAGATAAAACCAACTGGCGCGCGGCTTCCAGATCGCCTTCTGCCTTGAATTGGCGAGCAAGCCGGGACTCTTCTTCCTCACTCAAGAGCGGGAATCGGTTGACGGCCTGGATGTATGCGTCCAGGCTTCCAAGACTGGCGGGTATCGGAAACGCTGCGGATAACGCATTGTTCATAGGGTAATTTCCTCCTTGGGGCAATATTAGCACTCGCGCCGTTAGAGTGCCAATACCAAAGAAGTTTCCCGCCTATTTAATATTCCAGGCGCCAAAGATGGCGGCTAACGGAGAGCCAAGCGCCCAGCAAGCCAAGTAGGCTCGCGGCCACCAGCAAGCTCCCGGCGTCCCAAACGCTTAGACCCTTGAGCTGAAACTGCCCGCTGTAAAACACCGCCAGATCGCTGAGATGGTAGTTAAGCCACGCCGCGATGAGTAATACCAATAAGCAGGCGACGACCGCCCCCGCAAGTCCTTGCACTGCTCCCGCATAGAGGAAGGGCCGGAGAATGTATCCGTGGGTAGCGCCGATGAGCCGGGTGACCTCGATTTCCTCTTGCCGGGTTAGAATTTGCAGGCGAATCGTATTGAAGGTGACGGCGATCACCGCTCCGCTCAATAGCAGCGCCAGCACGGCCACCAGCGCCTTGCCCACGCGCAACACAGCATAGAGCTTCCTCGCCCATTCGGCGTCGGCCTGAACGTGCTGGACCTTTGGCCATGCGCTCACCGCCAGCCGTATGCGTTCCAGCGTCTTTGGATTGTGGTCCTTGGCGGTGATCACGAAGGCGTCGGGCAGGGGGTTTTCGCCCAACTCTCCCAGCACATCCCCCAAATTGCTGCCCGCCTTGAGTTCCTCCAAGGCCTTATCCTTGGGAACAAAGTGAAAGGAGCCGGCATCGCCTAGCTTCTCCAACGCCTGGTTGGTCTTCGCAACATCACTCTGGGCCGCGTCCATGGCCATGAAAACGCTGAGTTGGGGTTCGCGTGACATTTGCCGCGACGTGCCTTGAAGGTTATCCAGGATCACATAGAGCACGGCGGGAAGGCTCAGAGCGATGCCGATCACCGACGCATTGAGAATCGCGACGACAGGACGAGTGCGGAAGCGGGATAGCACTTCGCGAAAAGACGTGAGTTGCTGGTTGGCCCACGGCTTCAAGCGCTCACCCGCCCTTCTTGTAGGGATAGCACGCGTCCTTGAAGCCGCGCTGTCACCTCGGGATCATGGGTGGCCACCACGCAGGTGACCCCGCTCGAGTTGAAAACGCGTAGCAATTCGGCGATTTCAATCGCGTAGGCGGGATCCAGATTTGCCGTGGGCTCGTCGGCGAGCAGCACCCTGGGGTTGTGGACGATCGCCCGCGCAATGCACAGCCGCTGCTTCTCTCCGCCAGACAACGTTACGGGGAGCGAGCTCTGTCTGGCCAATAGACCAACACGCTCGAGAGCGGCACGGGCTCTTCGAAGACTTTCGCTGCGCGCGACGCCTAGAATATCCAGAGGGAGGGTTGTATTGTCCAGCGCCGAGCGGTCATAGAGTAATTTATGGTCTTGAAACACTAGGCCGAAATGACGGCGGAAAAAAGGGACCGATCCGCGCCGCAATGCGCCGACATTCTGGCCATTCATCATGATGGTGCCCGAAGAGGGCCGCTCGATGGCTGCCATCAATTTCAGCACGGTGGTCTTGCCAGCCCCCGAATGCCCGATGAGCACCAGCATTTCTCCGCTCGCCACCGAGAAGGATGCACCGGCGAGGGCGGTGTGCCCGCCTGGATAGCGCTTGGTGACCTGCTCGAAGTTAATCACGCCATGCTCACATTCTTATTTAGTCGAACAGGGCGTCCACATAATCCTTGGCGTTGAAGGGGCGAAGATCGTCGATGTCCTCGCCCACCCCCACGAATCGAAGCGGTATGGGCTTGTGGCGCGCGATACCGGCGATGGCGCCACCCTTCGCCGTACCGTCCAGCTTCGTCAGCACCAAACCCGTAAGCCCGAGGGCATCGTCAAAGGCCTTTACTTGCGCCACCGCATTTTGCCCCGTGTTAGCGTCGAGCACGAGCAGCACTTCGTGGGGTGCATCGGGTATCACTTTGGTGACGACGCGCTTCACCTTCTTCAACTCGTCCATCAAGTGCAATTGAGTGGGCAAACGCCCCGCGGTATCCGCCAGCACGATGTCGGTCCCCTTGGCGATGGCCGACTGGAGGGTATCGAAGATCACCGCCGCCGGGTCACCGTCTTGTTGGCTTATGACGGTGATCTGGTTGCGCTCGCCCCAGGCGCGCAATTGCTCCACCGCGGCGGCGCGAAAGGTATCTCCCGCGGCCAGCATGATGGACTTGCCTTGGCCGCGAAAATACCACGCCAGCTTACCGATGGACGTGGTTTTACCGGCTCCGTTCACGCCAGCCACTAAAATGACAAAGGGCTTTTTTGGGGGAATCACAAGAGCTTGAGACAACGGAGACAGTAGTTCCAAAAGGCATTCCTTGAGAAACCTCTTCACTTCGCTGGGTTGCGTGACGCGTTCGCGCGCTACTCGTTGCTTGAGTTGCGCGAGCAGATATTCGGTCGGCGCGACACCGATATCGCAGCCGATGAGGATGGTCTCCAGCTCTTCGTAGAGCGCGTCGCCGATCTTGGCGTGGCGGCCGAGCAATTGCCCGAGCTGGCTACCCAGTTTGTCGCGCGTTTGCGAGAGACCTGCCTTGAGGCGGGTGAGCCAACCCGCGGGGTTCTCTCCCGCGGGTTGTTTGTTAGACTTCAGAAAACCAAGCATATGGACGCCACAATGTCGCGGGTGCGAATTCTATCTTACCGGTATTGGCGGTTAGCACTATTCGCCAATGCCGCGCTTTTCCTTGGCGCGGCCGGCGCAAATCCTCTGGATCGTACCCTTTCCAATGGCATGAAGGTCATCGTCAAGGAGGATCATCGCGCGCCCGTGGTGGTCTCCATGGTTTGGTACCGCGCCGGTAGCATCGACGAAGTCAATGGCAAGACCGGTGTCGCGCATGTGCTCGAGCACATGATGTTCAAGGGCACGAAGGAGGTGCCTCCCGGAGAATTCTCGCGCCAAGTGGCACGCGCGGGCGGGCGTGACAACGCTTTCACCAGCCGGGATCACACTGCTTACTTTCAGCAGTTGCAAAAGTCGCAGTTGCCACTCGCATTGAAATTGGAGGCCGACCGCATGGCTAACCTGGTGCTCTCCGACGAGGAATTCGCAAAGGAGATCCGGGTGGTGATGGAAGAGCGCAGGCTGCGCACGGACGACCAACCGCAAGCGCGCTTGTTCGAGCAAATCATGGCGGCGGTTTATGTGGCCCATCCCTACCGCACCCCCATCATCGGATGGATGAACGACCTGGAAAATATGACGGCCGAGGACGCGCGCGAGTGGTACCGGCGCTGGTATGCGCCCAACAATGCGGTTCTGGTCGTAGTGGGAGATGTCAAAACCGAGGAAGTATTCACGCTCGCGCAAGAAAAATTCGGTGGCATCGCGCGACGCCCGCTAGCCGCCCGTAAACCCCAGAAAGAGCCTGCGCAAATTGGCACCCGGCGCATTACCGTGAAAGTTCCCGCTGAGTTGCCCCGGTTGGTCATGGCCTATCAAGCGCCTTCGCTGCGCGACGTCAAACAGGACTGGGAGCCCTACGCGCTCGCCGTTCTCTCGGGCGTGTTGGACGGGCACGATGCGGCGCGCTTGGAAAAGAATCTCGTGCGGGAGACGAAAGCCGCGCTTTCAGCCGGCGCATCGTACAACGGGGTCAATCGCGGAGAAGCGCTTTTTTTCCTGGACGGGACGCCCGCGCCCGGGAAGTCTGTCCTAACCCTTGAAGCCGCGCTAAGAGAAGAAATCCGAAAAATCGCCGAGGACGGTGTCAGCGAACAAGAATTAAAACGCGTCAAGGCGCAAGTCGTGGCGAGCCAAGTCTATCAATTGGACTCCATGTTTAACCAGGCGCGCTTGATGGGCGCCTTGGAAATATCCGAATTGCCCTACGACTCCGCGCGCGAGCAAGGCGAAAGACTTCTCGCCATCACCAGCGCGCAAGTAAGCGCCGTCGCGAAGAAATACCTCACCGATGACAATCTCACGGTGGCGGTGCTGGACCCGCTGCCCGTGCAAGATCGTAAACCCGCCGCGGTACCGCCTTCCCTGCGGCACTAAGTAAGGACCTCGCATGCGACTGCTCTTGATTTTTCTCGCATGGGCGTGGGCTGGTCTCGCAACGGCCGCCTTGCCCATTCAACATTGGAAGACGAGCACCGGCGCACGCGTGTACTTCGTCGAGAGCCACGAACTTCCCATGCTCGACGTGAGTGCCGAGTTTCCCGCGGGTTCCAGCCAGGACACGGAGAAGAAATCCGGGTTGGCGGCCATGACCTTGCGCATGATGCGCCTGGGTGTTCAAGGTTTGGATGAGAACGCGATTTCCGAACAACTCGCGGACGTGGGCGCCGCGCTCGGAATGAGCTTCGACGTGGACCGGGCCGGCTATTCGCTACGGACCCTAAGCAAGAAGGAATTTCGCGATGCGGCGCTCGCCATCATGACCAAGGTGCTGAGCGAACCCACCTTCCCGGAGGCAGCGCTCGCACGCGAGGTGCAGCACTCCATATCGGAAATGAAGGAGTCCGAGATCAAGCCTGAAACCGTTGCCGCGCGCGCCTTCTCCAAGATGGTGTTCGCCGGCCACCCCTACCAACTGCGAGCGGGCGGCGAAGCCGGTACGCTTTCAACGCTGACGCGAGCGGACTTGGCGGAGTTCCATGCGAAACATTTCAACACGTCTGGTGCCGTGGTCGCGTTGATGGGCGACGTCACGCGCACGGAAGCCGCTCTCATCGCCGAACAACTGACGGCCGGATTGGCGCGCGGAAACAAGCCGGCGCCCATTCCCCCGGTGAACATGATCCTCAGGGGCGAAGAGCGGTTCATCAGTCACCCATCCGCCCAAGCTCACATCCTAACCGGCGGGCCGGGCGTGAAACGAGGAGACCCCGATTATTTTCCGCTGCTGGTGGGCAATTACATTTTTGGGGGCGGGGGTTTCAACTCGCGCTTGACCCTGGAGGTGCGCGAAAAGCGCGGCCTGACTTACAGTGTCTATAGTGCCTTTTCGCCATACCGCGAGGCGGGGGCCTTTCAGATTGGACTGCAAACGCGGCGTGACCAGGCCAAGCAAGCCTTGCAAGTGGTGCGCGATACCCTGAAGACCTTCGTGACCGATGGGCCCACGGCCGCCGAGCTGGAAGGGGCAAAGCAGAATTTGATTGGCGGATTTCCCTTGCGTATCGATACCAGCCGAAAAATTCTGGAGTACCTCGCGGTGATCGGTTTCTACGATTTGCCCTTGGATTATCTGGAGCTATTCCCAGAGCGGATCGCGCAAGTGACGCTCCCGAAAATCAAGGAGGTCTTCGCCAGAAGGGTGGATCCCTCGCGTTTGGCGACCGTGGTCGTCGGTGGCGAAAACAACTAAGCTTGCGCGTGCGCCCAACCGTGTGCGAATCATCGGCGGAGAATACCGCGGCCGTATCCTGCGGTTCCCCGCGTCGGTTCAGTTGCGGCCCACGCCTGATCGCGTGCGCGAGACGATCTTCAACTGGCTGGGACAAGACCTCACGGGACGCACATGCCTGGATCTGTTCGCCGGTAGCGGAGCGCTGGGTTTCGAGGCCGCATCGAGAAATGCCGCGGACGTGGTCATGGTGGAGCAAGACCGGAACACTTTCGCGGCTTTGCAGGAGAACCAGCGCTTGCTGGGCGCCGGTAGAACCCAGCTCGTGAACCGCAATGCGATAGAATTCCTGGGTAAGGAAGCGCGGCGCTACGACGTCATTTTTCTCGACCCGCCTTACGATTTTGGGAAAACCGAAGAACTTTTCACCCACCTACCCGCTATTCTCGCCGTCGGCGGGATGGTGTACCGGGAAGGGCCGCGGTTCCTAGCAGAGTCTGGGCAATGGGTGTCCTACCGGCAAGCGAAAGCAGGCGCTGTCCACTACCAACTTCTCCAATACAACCATGCCTAATGCGGTCTATCCCGGTACCTTCGATCCCCTGACGCGCGGGCACGAAGATCTTGTACGCCGCGCCGTGCGCCTCTTCGACGGCATCACTATCGCCGTGGCCGATAGCGTGGCGAAGCGCCCTTTGTTCACGTTGGCTGAGCGAGTGGAAATCGCACGCGAGGCCTTCGCCGATCTTGCGTCCGTGCAAGTGGTAGGGTTCAAGGGGCTATTGATGAATTTATTGCAAGAGCGCGGCGAGCGCGTCATTCTGCGGGGCTTGCGCGCCGTTTCGGATTTCGAGTACGAGTTTCAACTGGCAGGGATGAACCGGCAACTTTATCCCAACGTCGAAACGGTTTTTCTCACTCCCGCCGAGAGCCACATGTTCGTTTCCGCCACCATGGTGCGGGAGATCGCGACTCTGGGCGGCGATGTCAGCATTTTCGTGAATCCGAAGGTAGCCCAGCGTCTCTTGACCAAGGTCGGCGGCGCATAACCATGGCATTGTCGATCACTTCCGAGTGCATCAACTGCGACGTGTGCGAACCCGAGTGTCCCAATGCCGCCATATCGGCGGGCGAGTTGGTCTACGAAATAAACCCTAGCCGGTGTACCGAGTGCGTGGGACACTTCGCAACGCCGCAATGCGTGGAAGTGTGCCCGGTGGATTGCATCATCGTGGATGTGGCCAACACGGAAACGAAGGCGCAACTGGAGCGTAAGTACGAAATGCTTACCGCTGGCAGCGCGGGCAATAGAACGTAGATCGCTGGCTGACGCTTGCCAGCTTGACTGGGGCGCCGCACACACGGCAAGGTTCACCGTGGCGGTCGTAGACGAAGTAGCTTTGCTGAAAGTAGCCGGAGGAACCGTCGGTGTTGGTGAAGTCGCGCAAGGTGCTGCCGCCTGCTTCGATGGCACTGCTCAAAGTTGCGCGGACGGTTTCCACCAGTGCGCCGCAGCGCGCGACACTTAGTTTGCGCCCGGCGAGGCTTGGGCGAATGCCGGAACGAAATAGCGCCTCGTTGGCGTAAATATTTCCAACTCCCACGAGGATGCGGCTATCCATCAGCAAGTTCTTGATGGGAGCCGTGCGCCCGCGAAGTTGGCCGTGGAGCCATTTTCCGCTGACCTCCGCCGAAAAAGGTTCGGGCCCCAGATGCGCAATCAACTCATGTTGTTCTGGCGGGGCTTGCGTCCACAGCACGGCGCCGAAACGGCGTGGGTCGCGCAATCTCATGAGCTCGCCGCCGAATTCAAGATCGAAGTGATCGTGTTTCGCCGCGGCGGTACCCGTGGGAATAATGCGCAGACTGCCCGACATGCCAAGGTGCACGATCAGCCAGCCTTGTTCGCAATCCAGCAGTAGGTATTTCGCCCGCCGGTTCACGGCCTTCACACGCAATCCTGGCAAGATCGCGGGCAACTCCCTTGGAACCGGCCAGCGCAGATCGTGACGGCGGATCACCACCTTGGTGATGCAACGGCCTTCGATATGAGCTGCGACGCCGCGCCGCGTAACCTCGACTTCAGGCAACTCCGGCACTATTTCTTCTCGGTGCCGGCGCCAGGGGGCGCGGGTTCGGGCTTGGGTTCGAGTAATCGCTTGCCGGCTTCAGTGGAGTATTGAAATTGCAGCTTCTCGTCCGTGCGGGCGAGGATCAGGTCCGGTTCCTTCTGCAGCACTTCCAGGGCCAGCGTTTTACCACTGGCCAGTTTGACTCGTATCTGCTCGATGCCTGGTTTTCCCGAGTAGGGTTGTGTGAACAGGCTTGAGGATAACCGCCAGTCATCCGTCCACCGGTTCAAATCATCCTGGCTCAATTCGCCTTGCTTGGACTCGCGCCGTATCACTACCCACTTGCCGTCTTTTTGTTCGGCTGCGATGGCGCTCAATTCGAAGGCCACGGGCTTTTCACCCTCGGCGAAAAGGCTGTGGGTGAGCAGGCGGTCGGGTTTGCTGGGAATTTGCTGCGCGTAGTAGGATGGGATCAAGTACACGCTGCCTTTGCTCAATACGTATTGGTCCTGTGTGAGGGAGTTGGTGGTGCCGAAACTGAGCGCGTGCTCGCCGAAGCGCAGCGTGGTGGCCGGCTTATCCAAATCGAAGCGCGCCAGGTCGCTGGCTTCCAGCTTCTCCTTGCTCTTCACCGAAAGGATGTCCAGCATGCGGTTGACTTGGCTCGCGTCCGCGCGCGCGGTCATGGGCGAGGTGAGAGACCACAGGTTATCTTTTTTCACCAACTCCATCGTGTTGCCAGCCCGCTCTATCACGAGTTTCTGTATCTGGGCTGGGCTAAGAGAGGCTATCGCGTGTTGTACCGGCTCCTTGGTCCCTGGTTTGAAGTAGGCGTAAAGTCCCAGGCCGGCGAGGACCACCAACAACGCGATGTTGAGCCACCAGCCTTTACGCATCGTTCTTCCTATGCCTTACGCCGCCGCCACCAGATCATGCCACCGGCCGCGAGAAACGACACGGGGATGAAGACGAGAAAACTCAAACCCAGAAATCCCAGCTGCGTCTGATTCATGGAAAGTTGGCTATCCACTTTTTCGCGAGGTTGAACCGTGATGAGGCCTTCGTCGTCCGTGAGCCAGTTGAGCATGTTGATGCCAAGATCGAGATTGCCTCCCGAACCGAGATAGATGTTCGCCAGGAAGTGCCCCGTTCCCACTACAACCACCCTTTGCTTTTTCTCCTTGACGTTACGCTCCAAGGCGCCAGCGATCACGATTGGCCCGTGTACATCGCGCTTCTCGTCGAAGGTGTAGGCCTTGCTCTGCGTGTTGCTTTCGAGCCAACCCCTCGGCGAAACCTCCACCAGCGGTGAAAAACGCCAAGTCTTATCCTCGGCATTGGTGGCGATGGCGCGCGCGAAAGGAAAGGCGCTATTTAATTGGAAGTTGGTGGTGATCGCATGCATCCCATAGTTCGACGAGATGGACACCGTCGGTTGAATGCGCAGCGCCGCGGCATCGGGGTCGACGACGATACCTGGCGTAAGGTTCAAGCTCAACAGGTCCGCGATGGGTTGCAGCCCGTGTAGAGGCTCTTGGTCGAGGAGCCACAGTAGCGCGCCGCCTTTTTCCAGATAGCGCTGTAATTTCTCCACTTCTCCGGCGAGATATTCCACTTGCGGTTGCGTGATCACTAGAACGGCGGCGTTATCGGGAACCTCGGGCGCGATCGCAAGATTGACGCTGTTGACCCGAAAACCCTTATTGCCGATTTGGCGGCCGAACTCGCCCAGATCGTGGTTGGCCTGGCCGTTTAGTTTGCGCTCGCCGTGGCCGTCGACGAACATCACCAAGCGCTCCTTGTTGCGCACCAGGCGCATGAGGACGTTGGCCATCTCGCTTTCGGTGAAGTTGGTCAAGTGCTGGCGGCGTTTCTCGTATTCGATGACGAGTTCACCGTTGCTGCGCACCCCCGCCTCGGCGGTTTCCTTGGGTTGTTCGCGCGGATCGACGAAACTCAACACGATGCCGGGCTTGATGCGCTGGTAGGCCGCGATGAATTCCTTGATCTGCCGCTGCAAATCTCCCAGCGCGGCATCCTGGGGCGTGGCATAGGCGGTGACCTGGATGGCGCCTTTGATTTTTTTCAAGACATCCACGGTGGGTTGGGTCAGCGAGTTGCGTTTATTCTGCGTGATATCCCACTCGATCTTGCTGTCCTTGAGCACATAGACCACCAGCACGGCGATGGCGATGGCGAGCACGGCAAAGGAGCTGTTCTGTAGTAGCGACTGAAGCCGTAATTTTTTGTTCGCCTTCATGCGCGCACCCGGTCGCCTTCCAGGCGGCGCACCGCCAGCCCCGTGAACAATAGCACCAGCACCACGTAATAGGCCGCATCGGCCAAGGACAACACGCCCTTGGCGAAACTCTCGAAATGGCGTACCAGTGAAAGCATGTGCATCGCGCTATCCGGATCGGAGGTGCCGATGTTGATCAACCACAGGAGCAATAGCACGGCATAGGTTCCCACCGCGGCGACAATGGGTTGTGCCGTGAGAGACGATAGGTACAAGCCTATGGCCGCGAACGTGGCGCACAGGAGCAGCAGCCCCATGGTATTGGCGGCCAGCATGCCGGTATCGATTTTTCCACCGGTCAACAATGCCACACCCATCAACGCGATCAATCCCACGGGAATGGCCAGGAAGGCGAAAAGGGCCGCGAGCTTTGCCACCACGATCTGCGTAATGGACACGGGCGCGGAGATCAGGAAGACCAAGGTTTGATTGCGCCGCTCTTCGGCGATCAAGCGCATGGACAGCAGCGGCACCACCATCAACATGAATATGGCGGCGGTGCCGAACACCGGCGTGATGACCCACTCGGTGATGCCGGGAGCGCCCGGGTTGGCGGCGATTTGCATCTGAACATCCAAGTAGGATTGCAGCCTGGACAGGAAAATCCAGGCGCATACCAGCTGTAAAAATGCGAGCACCACCCACGCCAAGGGCGAGGAGAACAGGATGCGCAATTCCTTGGCGGCGATAGTTCGGATCATGCGGCCCCCTTGGCCAGCGGCGCGGGCTCATCGCCCTGCGTCAGTTGCGCGAAAACGTCCTCCAAGGAGGCTTCCTCGCCCGCCAAATGGAAAAGCCCCCAATTGCCCTCCACCGCTGCGCGCACCAGCGCGTCGGTGGGGTCCTGGTGGTCCGCGTGAAACACCCGCAATAATCCGTCACGCCCCGGTTCCACCGCCGTGACCCCAGGCAGCGCCTTGATGTTGTCCATGGAAGGGGAATGTCGCAGGCCAAGGCGAATGGTCTGAGCCTTGCGCGAGCGCTTCAGGGCCTCGATGCTGTCGTTGTAGACGATAGTGCCCTGATACATGATTTGCACGCGATCGCATATGGCCTCCACCTCGGGCAGGATGTGCGTGGAGAGGATGACGCTGTGCTTGCCTCCCAGTTCGCGAATGAATTCCCGGATGTCGCGAATTTGATTGGGGTCCAATCCCACGGTGGGCTCATCCAGTATCACCACGTCCGGGGAATGGATGATGGCCTGCGCGATGCCCACGCGTTGCTGGTAACCCTTGGAAAGGGTCCCGATCACCCGCCCTCCGGCGTCCCACAACCCGCACTTGCGTTTGGCGTTGGCCACCGCCTCGGTGGCCTGCTGCTTGGGAACGCGGTGCAGCCGGGCGGCCAGGCGCAAGAACTCGTCCACGGTGAGTTCGCGATACAAGGGAGGCGATTCGGGCAGATAGCCGATACGAGTTTTCGCTTGCGTGGGATGTTCCAGCAGATCCACGCCGCAAATGCTGACGCTGCCCGTGGTGGGGGCGAGATTCCCCGTGAGCATTTGCATCGTGGTGGTCTTACCAGCGCCGTTGGGGCCGAGTAGGCCTAATACTTCGCCACGGCGCAATTCGACATTGACGTCCCGCACGGCGCGCTTATCCCCGTAGTTGCGGGACAGATCCTGGGCGGATACCGTTACTTCAGATTGGTTGGATTCGCTCATGTAGGAATGCAAATGGAATAACTGGACGCCAAGTGAAGCACGAGTTAACCACGATTGATCCACGTTGGGTTAGCATGGGCAGGTAACTTGCTCCTGGTTTTTCCCGAGTGGCTTGAGGCGGGCCGCAAATATACCTAAACTGGAGCCCATATTGAAAGACGTTCGCGCTTGGGCTTACCCGTCGCGACCCAGTTACAAACCCCAGCGCGGCAGCCCGGTAACGAGTTGAGCGCCCAGTAAGTAAGGATTTTGCCATGCCCATGCCGCAGGGTTCGGTTTTTATCTCCGTAGTTTATTTGCTGGTGTTCGGGGGCTGCGCGCAGTCCGGCACGGCTGTAAGGCCCGCTTCGAACTCTGTCCATCTTGCTTTCTCGGACGTGCTTTTGAGCCAGCTGAGCGATCCAGCCGAGGACAACGCCAGTGAAGGGATCACTCCCGGTGGCGATGAGCGCGCCCAGGGCGCCGCGGAGGAAGCTGTTCCGCGCGGCTCGCTTCCCCAGCGAGCTCTCGACCAGGAAATCCTCTACAAGTTCCTGTTGAGCGAAATCGCGGGCCAGCGCGGTAACGCCCAACTTGCCGCCCAGGGTTACTACGATCTTGCCAAGAGCACGCGCGATCCGCGCTTGGCGAAGCGGGCCGCGGAAGCGGCGTCCCACGCCAAGATGAATGCCCTTGCGCTGGATGCGGCATTGCTTTGGTACGACACGGACAAGGGCAATAAGCAGGCGCAACAAGCCCTCGCCAATGCCTTTGTATCGGCCAACAAGCTCCAGGAAGCCAAACCCCATCTTCAGCAACTCATCGCCAAGGAAAGTAATCCCGTGCAGGCGCTCTTGCAGCTCAACAACCTGCTGTCGCGCCACCAGGATAAGAATGCTGTACTCACCTTGGTGAGGGACGTGGCGAAGTCCTACCCCAAAGCCCCCGAGGCTCATTTCGCCGTCGCGCAGGCCGCGGTGGGTGCGAGCAAGTTCGATGTGGCGTCCGCGGAAATCAAGGAGGCACTCAAGCTCAAACCCGATTGGGAGGCCGCGCATCTTTTCAACGCCCAATTGATCCAGCAAAGCGAATCGCCCGCGAAGGCCCAGGAATATTTGCGCGGCGTCGTGGAGCAATACCCCAAAGCCAAGGATCTGCGGCTGGCATACGCGCGCGCGCTGGTGAACGGCAAGCAGTTGCCCGCCGCGAAAGCTCAGTACGAGAAATTACTGGAAGAATTACCCAATCACGCGGATTTGGTGGTGACCACCGGTCTCATCAGCTTGCAGCTCAACGATTTTCCCTCGGCGGAACGCTATCTCAAGCGCGCACTCGACCTGAATTACAAGGATCCCGAAGCCATCAAGTTCTATCTCGGGCAGACCTTCGAGGAGCAAAAACGGACCGGCGAGGCCATGAAGTGGTATCAGTCCGTGGAAGGCGGCGAACAATACGTTTCCGCGCACACGCGCTATGCTTTTTTTCTTGCCAAGCAAAACAAATTGAGCGAAGCGCGCCAGCACCTGAAACAAGTGCGCGCGGAGGACGAGGAGCAGAGGATTCAACTCACGCAAGCCGAAGCTCATATATTGCGCGAGGCCAAATCTTTCCAGGAATCCTACGATCTGCTCAAGAAAGCGCTCGAAGGAAAGCCTGACCACCTCTATTTGCTCTACGATCTCGCCATGGTGGCGGAGCGCTTGCAGAAGATCGACGTGCTGGAATCGAGCCTCCGGCGCGTGATCCAGCTCAAACCCGACCACGCCCAAGCCTACAACGCCCTGGGTTACACGCTGGCCGATCGCAACGAACGCTTGCCCGAAGCCAAGCAGTACGTCGAGAAGGCATTGAAGCTCTCCCCTGGGGACGCCTTCATTCTCGACAGTCTAGGTTGGGTGCACTACCGCATGGGCAATCACAAGGAAGGCTTGGAGTATTTGCAGCAGGCCTTCGCCCAGCGCCAGGATCCAGAGATAGCGGCGCACCTGGGGGAAGTTCTTTGGAAGAATGGCCGCCAGGCGGACGCGGAGAAAATTTGGCGCGATTCCCTCAAGGAGCATCCCGAGAACGATGTGCTGGTGGACACCGTCAAGCGCTTCCTGCGCTGAGTTCCGGCGCGGAGAGTGCGTTCCTGCTTGGTAGGTCTTGTCGCGGCGTTGGTGCTCACAGGGTGCGCGAGTAGCGCCAAGCGAGACCTCGCGCCAGCTGACCCAGCGGCCATTGAAAGTTTCGAGCTCAGCGGCCGGGTGAGCGTCAAGGTCAAGGCGGAGAATAAGGGTTATCCGGGAAAGATACGCTGGCAGCACCAAGGTGCGATGGAGGATCTATGGATCTATACGCCTCTCGGTAATCTCGTGGCCCATCTGGAGCAAGACGAGAACACTGCGGCGATCACCACGGCGGAAGGGGAGGAATACCGCGCCGGCACCCTGGCTTTTCTCGCGCGCGATGTCCTGGGCTACGATCTGCCCATCGATGCCTTGCAATACTGGGTCCGCGGCCTAGAGTGGCCAAAGGGCCGCACGAGCCGCGTGGTGAAAGATGACAAAGGGCGCTTGGCCGTGCTGGCACAGGACCACTGGGAAGTGTCCTATCAAGCGTGGGGCGATCACGATGGGTTACCCTCGAAAATGATCGTGGAAAACGAAGAGATGAAGCTAAGCCTGGTCATAGACCAGTGGCGGTTGCGCGATCTGGGCGAAGGGGAGAGCAAATAGCCGCATTTGCGGGGTGCACGCTGAGAATTCCTGCCCCGGCCAAACTCAATTTGTTCCTGCATGTCACCGGCCGCCGCCCGGACGGCTACCATCTGCTCCATACCCTCTTCCGCTTTATCGAGTATGGCGATGAGTTGTCCCTCACCCTGCGCCCGGATGGGCAGGTGAGCCGTGGCGAGGGGCCTCGAGAGGTGGCGCCGGAACAAGATCTCAGTGTGCGGGCTGCCCGGTTGTTGCAGGCCGAAACCGGCTGCAAACTCGGGGTGGATCTGCGAATCGTCAAACGCATTCCCATGGGCGGCGGGTTGGGAGGAGGGAGTTCGGATGCCGCTAGTGTGCTAGTGGGATTGAACAGGCTCTGGGGGCTTGGGCTTTCCCGGCCAGCGCTCATGGTCTTGGGCGCTAAACTGGGCGCGGATGTTCCGGTTTTCGTGTTTGGGCGAAGCGCTTTTGCGCAAGGGGTCGGCGATGAGTTATCCGCTATTCGCATCGCGCCCGCCTGGTACGTGGTGCTAACTCCAAGCATCCATGTGGCCACGACAGCGGTTTTCGCTGAGCCGAAATTGACACGAAATTCGAATCCCCTCAGAATACCCGCCTTTTTTGCAGGGCAAGGACGTAACGACCTTGAGGCCGTCGTCCGGGAGCGCCACGTGGAAGTAGACCGGTGCCTGCGCTGGTTGGCCGAACAAGGGCCTGCAACCATGAGCGGTTCCGGGGCCTGTGTGTTCCGTGCGGTGGATTCAGAGGCGCAAGCGCGGGCAATTCTCGCGAGGCTTCCAGAAAACATGGCCGGGTTCGTGGCGCGCGGGTTGGATCAACATCCCCTGTACCATTGGCTTAACCATGGGCTTGGCGCGGGGTCCGAGAAATAAAGTCTGTTGGGGAGTCGCCAAGTGGTAAGGCAGCGGATTTTGATTCCGCCATTCGTAGGTTCGATCCCTACCTCCCCAGCCAATCAACGGCAGGATTTAGGAGCTGGGGTGCATTTCCCCAGATCCTAGATCCTAGCTCCTAGCTCCTCGAATTCGATCCCATGGCCTACGATAGTTTGATGGTATTCACCGGCAACGCCAATCCGCGCTTGGCGGAAGACGTGTGCCGCCATCTCAATATTCATCTTGGGCGCGCCACGGTCGGTAAGTTCAGCGACGGCGAGGTCATGGTGGAACTCCTCGAGAATGTTCGGGGCAAGGACGTTTTCGTGTTGCAGTCCACCTGCATGCCCACCAACGACAACCTCATGGAAGTCGTGCTCATGGCCGACGCGCTCAAGCGCTCCTCGGCGGGGCGTATCACCGCGGCGGTTCCCTATTTCGGTTATTCGCGCCAGGACCGGCGGCCGCGCTCGGCGCGGGTGGCCATCAGCGCCAAGGTGGTGGCGAACATGTTTCAAGCCGTGGGTGTGGACCGCTTGCTGACGGTGGACCTGCACGCGGACCAAATCCAGGGTTTCTTCGATATTCCCGTGGACAATATCTACGCCGCGCCTATCCTGCTGGGAGATATCTGGAAGCACGGGCACCAGAATTTGGTGGTGGTGTCGCCGGACGTGGGTGGCGTGGTGCGAGCCCGCGCCCTGGCCAAGAGGCTGGAAGCCGATCTCGCCATCATCGACAAACGGCGCCCACGCCCCAATGTCGCCACGGTGATGAATATCATCGGCGACGTGGCGGGACGCACTTGCATCATCATGGACGACATGGTCGATACGGCGAACACCCTATGCGAGGGTGCCTCGGCCTTGAAGGAGAAAGGCGCTGAGAAGGTGATGGCGTACTGCACACACGCGATACTTTCCGGCAACGCGGTGCAACGAATCCGCGGCTCGGCGCTGGACGAAGTGGTGGTGACGGATACCATTCCCCTGCGCGAGGAGGCGAGGCAATGCGGGCGTATCCGCCAATTGAATATCGGAGAGTTGCTCGCCGAGACCATGTTGCGTATCAGCAACGAGGATTCGGTGAGTTCGCTCTTCATGGAGTAGCCAAGGGCGTGAGACGTGAGACGTGAAGTGCGATGGGAGCAGCAGTTCCTCTCACGCTTCACGTCTCAAGCTTCACGCTTCGTCGTCAACCCGTTATCTGGTCGCGGATAACGTCACTAGGAGTAAGAAGTCATGTCAATCGAAGTTAATGCAAGTCCGCGTTCGGCACAGGGCAGAGGTGCGAGCCGCCGCCTGCGCCACGGCGGCAAGGTACCCGGAATACTCTATGGTGGCGGGCAGGATGCGGCAAGCATCGAAGTGGATCACAAGGACTTGCTGGCCAAGCTCAAGTTGGAGGCTTTTCACGCGTCCATCTTGAATCTCAACATGGGCAGCGAAAAAATGCAGGTGTTGCTGCGCGATTACCAGATGCATCCTTTCCGGATGGAAGTGGTGCACGTGGATTTTCAGCGCGTTGCGAAGGACCGCAAGATCCACATGCGCGTACCCCTGCACTTCGTGAACGAGGAGATCGCGCCCGGCTTCAAGACGGGTGGTGGCGTTGTCCAGCACGTCATGTCGCAACTTGACGTGATCTGCCTGCCCGCGGATCTGCCCGAGTACATCGAGGTCGATCTCTCCACCTTGCAGATCGGCCACTCCATCCACTTGGCGCAGTTGAAGCTGCCTAAGGGTGTGGAATCCACCCAGTTGCGTTCGGGAGACGATGCGGTCGTCGCGACCATTCCAGTGCCAAGGGCAGAAGCCGTGGTGGTGGAAGAAGTGGCTCCGGCTGCCGCCGCCGCTGCCGCTCCGGCTGCCGCCGCCGCGCCCGCCGCGGGTTCGGCGAAAGCACCCGCCGCCGCGAAGGCACCTGCCGCCGCGAAGGGCGGAGACAAGAAGTAAATTTATCCTTTGGAACCAGGGCCCGCCTGGTGAAGACCAGGCGGGCCTTTTTGTTTGAACTTTTCAAGAGATCACTAGGATGCGGCTCGTGGTAGGGTTGGGCAATCCGGGACGGCAATACGAGCGCACCCGCCACAACGCCGGGTTTTGGTGGGTGGAACGTCTCGCCCAGATGGCCAAGGTGGAACTGCGTCCGGAGCGCAAGTTCAGCGGCTACGTGGGGCGCATCCCATCGCCCTGCGAGTGTTGGCTCCTGCTCCCCCAAACGTATATGAATGCCAGCGGGCAGGCGGTTGAAGCGCTTGCCAATTTCTACAAGATTGCCCCGGAGGAAATCCTGGTGGTGCATGACGAACTCGATTTGGTTCCAGGTGCCGCCAAGCTCAAGCACGGCGGCGGGGCAGCGGGACATAATGGATTGAAAGACATAGCGGCGAAATTGGGACAGAGCTTCTGGCGCCTGCGCTTAGGCATCGGGCATCCCGGTCAAAGGGATGTGGTGGTGGATTACGTGCTGCACCCCCCTAGCCAAGAAGACGCGGAGCTGATCTCCCAGGCCGTGGACCGCAGCCTGAAAGTTTGGCCCTTTATCCACGTGGGTGAGATGGAGAAGGCGATGCATGCATTGCACACCAAGGGGTGAGGCGTGAGGCGTGAAGGGTGGGGGCCTAACGCTTCACCTCTCACGCTTCACCCTTCACGGAACTCACTATGAAATGCGGAATCGTCGGCCTGCCTAACGTAGGCAAATCCACCTTGTTCAACGCGCTTACCAAGGCAGGTATCGCGGCGGAGAACTACCCCTTTTGCACCATCGAACCCAACGTCGGGATTGTGGAGGTGCCCGATGCCAGGCTGGCGGCTCTCGCGGCCATCGCCAAGCCGCGGAAGGTCGTCCCTGCCATCGTGGAGTTCGTCGACATTGCGGGCCTGGTCGCCGGGGCCTCCAAAGGCGAGGGCCTGGGAAATCAATTTCTCGCCAATATCCGGGAGACCGATGCGATCGCCCACGTGGTGCGATGTTTCGAGGATGCCAATGTCGTCCATGTCGCAGGCAAGGTCAATCCCGTCTCGGACATCGAAACCACCAACACCGAACTGGCGCTCGCGGACCTGGCTACCGTGGAAAAGCAATTACTGAAGTACGGCAAGGCCGCCAAAGCCGGCGGAGATAAGGAAGCTCAGCGCCTGGTCGCCGTACTGGAAAAGGTGCTGGTGGCCTTGAACGCGGGGCAGCCCGCTCATTCCCTGGATTTGTATCCCGAAGAGCGGCACGTGCTCAAGCCCATGTTCCTCCTTACCATGAAGCCCACCATGTACGTGGCCAATGTCGCCGAGGGCGGGTTCACCAATAACCCCATGCTCCGCCAAGTGGAGGAGTACGCCGCCAAGGAAAAGGCCCCGGTCGTGGCCATCAGTGCGTCGCTGGAAGCGCAGATCGCCGATCTGAGCGACGAGGACAAGCAAGTGTTTCTCTCCGATGCGGGTCTTCAAGAGCCTGGATTGAATCGCCTCGTGCGCGCCGCTTATCAATTGCTAGGCCTTCAGACCTACTTCACGGCCGGGCCCAAGGAAGTGCGCGCCTGGACCATCCACACGGGCGATACAGCCCCGAAAGCGGCCGCCGTGATTCACACGGACTTCGAGAAGGGCTTTATCCGCGCCGAAGTGATCGCTTACAACGACTATGTGAACCTGAAGGGCGAACAAGGCGCCAAGGAGGCAGGAAAGATGCGCCTCGAAGGCAAGGAATATGTCGTGCGCGACGGCGACGTCATGCATTTCCGCTTCAACGTCTAAATGCGTTTTCATGTCATGAGCTATCCTAGAGGATCCGGTGTATTAAAAAATATCAAGTATTAACAAATATATAGTAGTTCATTGGCATTCGCTTATTTCCGTTGCAAGCCGAAAGTAATGCGGGTATCGTTGAGGGTACTGAATCAGGATACCAACGGAGATACCCGCAATGGCCCTCACTGATACCCTCATTCGCAATGCCAAGCCCATAGCGAAACCCGTAAAGCTGGCCGACGGCAGCGGGCTGCACCTAGAGCTGCGACCGACCGGCAGCAAGCTATGGCGCTACCGCTTCCGGCTGCACGGCAAGGAAAACGTTTTCGCATTGGGCGAATATCCAGCGCTCTCACTTGCCGATGCTCGGCAGGCTCGGAATGATGCCAAGAGCCTAGTTAAGCAGGGCATCAATCCGGCAGATCAACGCAAGCTAGACCGTCTCCAGGCAACTCACGCTTCGCGGGAAACCTTTGAAGCGGTGGCGAAGGAATGGGCCGAAAACCGAGCCGTTGAATCCAAATGGTCGGACTCCTACCGGCAAGGCGTGAACCGGGTACTTGAGGGTGATTTAATCCCCGCACTCGGGAGCCTGCCCATGCGTCAAATCAAAGCGGCACATCTGCTGGCGGCGCTTAGGGGTATCGAAAAGCGGGGCGCTCGCACGGTTGCGGCTAAGGCTCGCTTCCTTTCCTCCGAGATTTGGCGCTATGCGGTGGCGACCCTGCGCGCCGATAGCGATCTGGCGGCGTCATTACGCGGTGCAGTGCGGATGCCAGAGCATGAGCATCATCCTTCCCTCAAGCGCGACGAAATACCCGCATTCCTTGCGGCGCTAAACAACTATTCTGGCCGGAAAGAAACAGCGACTGCACTTAAGTTGCTGCTCCTGCTTTTTCCGCGTCCAGGCGAATTGCTCGGGGCCGCTTGGGCTGAATTTGATTTAGATGCGGCGCTTTGGCGGATACCGGCGGAGCGTATGAAAATGGGCGAAGAGCATTTAATCCCGCTGCCGACCCAGGCTGTCGATTTGTTGCGAGGGCTCAAGTTTCTGACTGGCGACTATCCTTACCTATTCCCGCACCGCGATCACCGATTAAAGCCAATGACCGATGCCGCTTTGCGGCAAGCCCTCCGTGTCTTGGGCTACTCGCGCAAGTTGACCCCGCACGGATTCCGGGGGACGGCAAGCACCGCGTTAAACGAATTAGGTTACCGGGGCGACTGGATAGAAAAACAATTAGCGCATGAGGAAAGCAAGCGGAGCCGCGCTTCGTATAACCATGCCATATATCTCGAAGATCGGCGGAATATGCTTCAAGGGTGGGCTGACCTGATAGACGAAATGTCCGATCCGAATAGCAAAGTGACGCCGATCAAGCGGGCGGCGGCGTGAAATGTAAAAGGGGGACGCGATGAGAATCATTAGGTTGATTACTTACGCGGGGATTGTGTTTAGTGTTGCAGGGTGCGATGGATTGGATAGTGACTTTTATCCTTACCGGATGAACGGCCTGAATGCATACGCTTACAACTTGGATTCCGGCGAATCCTTCTTTGCTGGGTTTATTGAGGCAAATTACTTCAAGCGCGAAGCGGCATTAGTGCAGTGCGCCGATGCTGCTTCCTGAAAGGCGCGGCAATTGCACATGCAAAAATGGGGTTATGTTTGCTGTACGGCTACCAGTGAAGAAAGCTGCGTGACGAAAGTAAAATAGGCATTGTTGTAAATGTCGCAGATTGCTGTCGGAAAAGGGTGGTCTTCCCGTGACTGGAGTCCCAAGGTACTCGGCCTTCGCGTCCGTGATATAGCCCTCGCGTACGCGTTATGGCGTTTTAACTGAATTTGCAAGGTCACGGTCTTACCCGTCCCTGTCGCGCCCGTGATCAGCCCGTGGCGGTTGGCGAGGGCGGGGAGCAAGGCGATTTCTTCAGGGCTTTTCGCGACGACTAATGGAGCGGCCATGATCGGTTCCGGGCGAGATTACGAGAATTACGAGGAGGCCCTATGCTACACTTTTCGCCATCGAGACTCGGTCTTCAACCCTTTCTCCAACCCTCAACACCGTGGCAATAATTGCCACCACTGGACGTCATGGCAGGTCATAGCAAGTGGGCAAACATCAAGCATAGAAAGGCCGCGGCCGACGCAAAACGCGGCAAAGTCTTTACCAAGCTCATCAAGGAAATCACCGTTGCGGCCCGCGTGGGCGGTCCCGATCCAGGCATGAATCCGCGATTGCGCTTGGCGGTGGACAAGGCCTACGAATCCAACATGCCCAAGGATAACGTCGAGCGCGCCATCAAACGCGGAAGCGGTGAATTGGAAGGCGTGAATTACGAAGAGGTCCGCTACGAAGGTTACGGCATCTCTGGGGCCGCCGTGATCGTGGATTGCCTTACCGACAATCGTACGCGTACCGTGGCCGATGTGCGCCATGCCTTTAGCAAGCACGGAGGCAATCTAGGTACGGATGGTTCCGTGGCGTTCTTGTTCAAGCATTGCGGCCAGATCGTATTCGCGCCTGGGACGAGCGAGGACAAGGTGATGGAGGCGGCCATCGACGCGGGCGGAGAAGACGTGCTCACGCACGAGGATGGCAGCATTGAAGTGGTGACTGGCCCGCAGGATTTTCTTCGCGTCAAGGAAGGCTTGAGCAAGGGAGGTCTCAAGGCCGGTCTCGCGGAAATAGTCATGAAACCCTTGAACGAGAGCGTGCTCTCCGGCGAAGACGCCGCCAAGATGCAGAAATTGCTGGATGCCTTGGACGCGCTCGACGACGTGCAAGATGTCTACACCACCGCCGTCCTGGACAACTGATAGCGCGTGACAGCGGCCGCGCAAAGCGTTCGAATTCTTGGAATCGACCCTGGGCTGCGTGTGACGGGCTATGGCGCCATCACGCGCGCGGGCCAGAAGGTTAGCTACCTCACCAGTGGTGTTATTCGCACACCGGAAAAAGGCACGCTGCCCGAGCGCCTCGGCGCCATATTGAGCGGGCTGGGCGAAATCATGGATGGATGGCAGCCCGAGCAGGTCGCGGTGGAAAAAGTGTTCGTCAACGTCAATCCCCAATCCACGCTTTTGCTTGGGCAGGCACGCGGGGCCGCCATCTGTGCCGCCGTGGCGCGCAAGTTACCGGTCTCCGAATACACCGCGTTGCAAGTGAAACAAGCGGTCGTCGGTAATGGTCATGCGGCCAAGGAGCAGGTGCAGGAGATGGTGCGCCGTCTACTCGTGCTGTCCAAGAATCCCAGCGCCGATGCGGCCGATGCGCTGGCGTGCGCCATTTGCCATGCCCATGGCGGCCTGGGTCTTGGGCGCTTGGGCACGGCGGGATTTCGCATGCGCAATGGCAGGCTCCTATGATCGGGCGCCTGGCGGGAACCCTCGTCGGCAAGCAGCCCCCCACGGTGGTGATCGACGTTCAAGGCGTGGGCTATGAGGTGGATGTGCCCATGAGCACCTTTTACCAATTGCCGGCTAACGGCGCGAACGTCACCTTGCGGATCCAGATGATCGTGCGGGAGGACGCCCATCTGCTTTATGGCTTCGCCAGCGAAGGCGAGCGCCAGGCGTTTCGCCAACTCCTTAAGGTGAGCGGGATTGGACCGCGCACCGCATTGTCCGTGCTCTCGGGGATGACCGTGGACGAGCTTTATCGAACCATTGCGGCGCAAGAGACCGCGCGCTTGACCCGCGTCCCCGGTATCGGGCGCAAGACAGCCGAACGATTGCTGCTCGAACTCAAGGATAAGCTTGCCCCCGTGGCCGGTTCCCACGAAACTGGCACGCAAGCGTCGGCGCGCGGCGATGCCTTGAACGCGCTGGTGTCGCTGGGTTACAACGAGCGCGAGGCCGCCGCCGCGTTGGCGAAGGTGGATAGTGCATTACCGGCGGGAGACGCCATTCGCCAAGCATTGAGGCAACTATCGAAGGTACTATGATTTCCTTGGCCGCCGGCGGCCAAGAACGAATGATGTAGAGATTGGATAGACCGCATCGCGATGTGACACGTTAAAGAACAGGAGGGAAAAGTGGGTAGGGCAAACGCAGGATGGCGGGTGGCAATGGTCATCGCCGGCATCGTTCTAACGGCGGCGGCAGGCGCTCAGGGCAAGCAAGAAAAAATCGAGCAACTGATCAACATGCACGATCTGAAGACGACCGTGGCCATCGGCAATTATTTTCTGAAACAAGAGAGTTTGAACGCGGCCCGAACCCAGTTGTACCGTCTTGGCCAAGAACAAAAGCTCGGCAAGGATTGGGGTCCCAATGACCCGCAATGGAAGCAAGCCGAGGAAGCCATGGTCAAGGTCATGATGCGCGACGCGCAACGCGATTTTGCGAGCTTAGAATGGCTGTTGCCCGAGTGGCGGGAATTGTCCAACAAGGAATTTGACGAGACGGAATTGGATACGCTGAAAGCGCATTTCGCCACGGAGGTAGGCCGCAAGCAATTGCAGATCACGGATCATGGCGTGGCTTTTCATGTGATGGCCGCGCTGACCCTCGGCGGGCGTATGCAAGGCATGGTGCCAGGCGCGGAAGCGGAGCGGCGTGAGATGCAAACACTCTACGACCAGGAAGACCGGGAAATGCGCTTCGACATCAACGAGAATCCGGAGAGTGTTCGCTTCGCCATGTCGCCGGTTGGAAAAAAATACTTCGTCAACGCAGTGCTCAAGGTAACGGGCCGCATCAGCCAGCGGCTTTATCGAACGGTGGGAGAAATGCCCAAACGTGCCGAAGCCGCCTTGCCCGAGGCGGCTCCGGCGCTCGATGCGTTTCGCGCGCGCTCCCGCCAAGGATAGGGCCCGCGCGGACCCATGACCGCGATCGAGACGGACCGCCTTGTGGCGCCGGACACCATGCCTCAAGAGGAGGCGGTGGAGCGTGCGCTGCGGCCCAAGGCGTTACAGGAATATGTCGGGCAGGAGAAGATCCGCTCGCAACTTTCCATCTTCATAGAAGCGGCGCGTAACAGGAAGGAATCGCTGGATCACGTGCTGCTGTTCGGTCCGCCAGGATTGGGCAAAACCACGCTTGCCCACATTATCGCCAGGGAAATGGGCGTGAACTTGCGCCAAACGTCGGGACCGGTGCTCGAGCGCGCGGGAGATTTGGCGGCATTGCTGACCAATCTCGAGCCCAATGACGTCTTGTTCATCGACGAGATCCACCGGCTAAGTCCGGTGGTGGAAGAGATTCTCTATCCCGCGCTCGAGGATTTTCAGATCGACATCATGATCGGCGAGGGGCCCGCGGCGAGGTCGCTGAAATTGGACCTGCCCCCTTTCACCTTGGTGGGGGCGACCACGCGCGCTGGAATGCTGACCAATCCGCTACGGGACCGCTTCGGCATCGTGTCGCGCCTGGAGTTTTATACGGCCGCGGAGCTTACCCGCATCGTGGAGCGTTCCGCCGGATTGCTGGGCGTGCGCATAGAGCGGGAAGGCGCGGAGGAAATCGCCAACCGCTCCCGCGGGACCCCGCGCATTTCCAACCGCTTGCTGCGGCGCGTGCGGGATTTTGCCGAGGTCAAGGCACAAGGCGTGGTGACGCGAGAGGTGGCGAACAGCGCGCTGTCGATGCTGGACGTGGATCCCATAGGGCTCGACGTGATGGACCGAAAGCTGTTATTGGCGGTATTGGAGAAATTCAGTGGCGGACCCGTGGGCCTCGATAATCTTGCCTCGGCCATCGGCGAGGAATCGGACACCATCGAAGACGTTCTGGAACCCTATCTCATCCAGCAAGGGTATTTGCAACGCACGCCTAGGGGAAGGATCGCGACTTTGGCGACTTACCGGCACTTCGGGCTCACCGTTCCCAGCCAGTCTCTCCAACCCGGCTTATGGGGAAGGTAGCCTATCTAATGGCCTGCCGCCGCATTATGACGATGGAATCGGGTTTATCTCTTGCTTGTAACTTAGTTTGACAAGTTTCCGAGACTCCCCCAGATTCGTTCTTCCAGTGAGGGTGTATTTCCAGGACACCGATGCGGGGGGCGTGGTATTCCACGCTACATACTTGAACTTTTTAGAGCGCGCGAGAACTGAGTGGTTGCGCAGTCTGGGGATCGCATTGGGCGCGCTGGCCGCTGGCGAACAGATGTTGTTCATCGTACGCAGGTTGCAGGTGGATTTTAGAAAGCCCGCCAAGCTCGACGATCTACTGCAAGTCGGTGCCAAGCTCGCCAATCTTGGACGTGCCCAGATCACGCTGAAACAGCAGGTGGCTAGAAACGATGAACTATTATTGGACGCACAGGTAAATCTCGCTTGCGTGAGCCCTGGGGATTGGCGCCCAGTACCATTGCCCGAAACGATTCGAAATCAACTCGGCCCACCGCAAGGCCGGCATAAGGAAAAAAAGTGAACGTCACCCAAGATCTCTCGGTCATCACGCTGGTCGCAAACGCCAGCTTGCTGGTGAAATTGATCATGGGCATCCTGCTTTGTCTTTCGGTGCTCTCTTGGTGGTTTATCTTCCGCAAGTGGTTGGTGTTGCGCGACGCGGACAAAAAGGCGGATGACTTCGAGCGCACGTTTTGGAGCGGCCCGGATCTAAACGCCCTCTACCAATCGGTGGTGAGCGCGCGCCGTGCCTCGGGCACCATGGAGCGCGTGTTCGAGTCGGGTTTCAAAGAGTTCGTCAAACTCAAGCGGCAAACGGGGCTCACCGTTTCGGTGGTGATGGACGGTACCCGCCGGGCCATGCGTGCCACCTACCAGCGCGAAATGGACCGCCTGGAGGCGCATCTCGCGTTTTTGGCGACGGTGGGAGCGGTGAGCCCATATGTGGGCCTGCTCGGAACGGTGTGGGGCATCATGAATGCGTTTCGCGGACTCGCGAACGTGGAGCGCGCCACGCTGGCCAACGTGGCACCAGGAATCGCCGAAGCCTTGATTGCGACCGCCATAGGATTATTCGCCGCCATTCCCGCGGTGATCGCCTTCAATTACTACTCCCGCCACATCGAGCGGCTATCCACGCGTTTCGATAGTTTCATGGAGGAGTTTTCCAACATATTGCAACGCCAGGGAAGCGGCGGAAGTTAGAGACATGGCAGCCTACGGCAAGCGCGGGGGATCGAACCGGCTCATGAGCCAGATCAACGTCGTGCCATATATCGACGTGATGCTGGTCTTGCTGGTGATTTTCATGGTGACCGCGCCTCTTATCAGCACCAGTTACGTAGATTTGCCGCAAATCTCCAAGTCCAACGCTCCGCCCGCGGTGCCTATCGAGGTGGTCATCAAGGCCGACGGCAAGCTCTACATGCGCGACAAGGACAAGGGCGCCGAGAAGCCCATTACGCTGGATGGATTGCTGGCAAGCATCAAAGAGAAACAAACTCGCAATCCCGACCAGCCTGTCGTCATCGCCGCCGATCAAAGCGTGCTCTACGGCAAGGTGTTGGAAGTGATGGACGCATTGCAGCGTAACCACGTGAAGAAAGTCGGCCTACTTGCGAAACCGAGGCCAAGCTAATGCAAGCGGGCCATCCCGAACCGGGGCGAATACCCTCCGGATTGCTTGCCGTCGGAGTTCACCTCGCATTCTTCGCCTTGATATTTTTTGGGGTGAGTTGGCAAACCAGGATTGTCGAACCCATCGTCGTGGACATGTGGGAAGAGCTTCCGAGCGAGAAACCCGCGCCAGTGGTGGCGCCACCCCCAGCCCCCAAACCCCCGCCCAAGGTTGAGGTGAAGCCGCCCCCGCCTCCCAAACCGGAGACGCCGAGCAAGGCGGACATCGAACTCAAGGCTAAACAAGAACTCGAGCGCAAACGCAAGAAGGAAGAGGCAGACCAAAAGAAACAAGAGGAGGAGAAAAAGAAAGAGGAGCTTCGCAAGAAAGAGGAAGAGCGCATCGAGGAAAAGAAACGCGCCGACGAGGAGCGCAAGCTTGAACAAGAAGCACGCAGGCGCGAGGATGCGCTGTTGGAGCAAAAGACCAAGGAAGACGAAAAGAAAAGGAAAGACTATGAATTGCGGCGCAAGCGCGACGCGGAACAAGCCTCCGCGCAGATCCGGCTACTGGAAGAGCATATCGGGCGAATTCGCGCCAAGATCCAAAGCAAGGTTAACCTGCCTCCCGGACTCGCCGGTAATCCGGAAGCACACTATAGCGTGACCCTTTTGCCTGGCGGTGACGTGTTGGAGATAAGGCTGGTAAAGTCCAGTGGTGTCGCGGCCTACGATCTCGCCGTCGAGCGGGCTATCAAGGCCTCCGAACCGCTGCCGGTGCCAAGCCAGCCCGAATTGTTCCAACAGCTACGAGTCATCAATCTAAAATTCCGGCCGTTAGAATAGGTCGGCGTTATCCGCATGGTTAGCTCCTAACGCATGAAAGGTTTGGTAACGAGTGCGATACGTGACCATCTACCCGATAGGTTCTATAATTTAGGCTAATGCCAATGTCCTTTCGATCTCGCCTCATCCCAGCGGCTCCGCGGCCGGCCGCCGGCCATTCGTGGGGAATGTTGCTGCCGGTGCTGGTGGCGCTCGCGTTCTTGGCCGTGCGACCCGCTTCGGCGCAGCTCACCATTGAGATTATCGGCGGCGGGCAAGCCAAGCTGCCCGTAACCGTGTTGCCTTTCGCGGGCGAGGAGCTCTTTCAACACCGTATCAATGAGATCGTGTCGGCGGACTTGCTGCGCAGCGGATTGTTCAAGCTCGGCGCCCCCGGGGACGCAAGGCCCTTCCCGGCGGAGCCGGCCGAAGTGAAATTCGGCTATTGGCGCGACAAGGGCGATCAGACCTTGGTCATTGGGAAAGTCAGTCAGCGCCCCGACGGGCGGCTCGAAGTGCGGTTTCGCCTGATGGACGTCACCAAGCAAGCGCAACTGGCTGGCTATTCCTACGCCGTGACCGTTCAGCAATTGCGTGCCACGGCGCACAAGATCGCTGACGTCATTTACGAGAAGCTTACCGGTGAACCTGGAATATTCGGCACTCGCATCGCCTACGTTGCCAAGACCAGCACGCGTTTCGAATTGCACGTGGCCGACGCGGATGGCTTCAATTCGCAGTTCATATTGGCGCACAAGGAACCCATCATGTCGCCGGCTTGGTCGCCCGACGGTTCGCAAATCGCCTATGTATCTTTCGATCGCCGAAAATCCATCGTTTTCTTGCACAACCTGAAAGATGGTTCGCGGCGTATATTGGCGAATTTCGAGGGCAGCAATAGCGCGCCGGCCTGGCATCCCGATGGCAAGCGCTTGGCCATCGCACTTTCGCGCGATGGTTCGGGGCAGATTTATATAGTTAATGCCGACGGTTCGGGATTGCAGCGTCTTACCCACAGCAATTCCATCGACACGGAACCGAGCTTCGCGCCAGACGGGAAGTCGCTGTTATTTACTTCGGACCGCGGCGGTAGCCCGCAAATCTACCGAATGTCCGTGAGCGGCGGCGAAGCCGAGCGCATGACCTTCGATGGTAGCTATAACGTGACACCGCGCTACAGCCCGGACGGGAAATCTTTTGTGTACGTGCAACGCAATGGCGGCCGCTACAACGTCGCCATCATGGATCTTGCTAGCCGGCAAAGCCTGGCGATCACCGACAACCCCTTGGACGAATCCCCGAGTTTCGCGCCTAACGGAAAACTCGTTTTGTACTCGTCGGTAGGCAAGGGCCGCAGCACTCTTGCCGCCGTTTCAAGCGATGGAAGGATCAAGCAGCGCTACACGGCCCAGGCACAGGATGTCCGAGAGCCGGCGTGGGGACCGATTCTGGCGGATCGTCAATAGGCAATCATCGATAGGGAGTTATTTAATGAATAAAGTGTGGGTAGGATTTGCCGCCGCGTTGTTGCTTACCGCGTGCGGAGGAAAGGGTTTCCTGGGTGGTAATCAAGCAGCCGTCGAGCAGCGCGACTTGTTCGAGAAGAAGGAGGCGGAGAAGAAACAATCTCAATCGGCCGAGCAGCAGGCCAAGGAAAAGCAAGTGGCCGAGGAGCAGGCGCGCTTGAGGGCGCTGGCGGCGCAGCAAGCGCAACAGAACGGCGGCTCGCCAGGGACAGCCGATCAGGGCGAGCAACCGGTGGTGGCTCCGCTTCCACCCACTTCGCTTACGGAACAATCGTTGAAGGATTCCTCCGCGGCGATGAACGACCCGGGCAATCCGCTTTCCAAGCGCAGTGTTTATTTTGGCTACGATAGCGTGAGCGTGGAGTCGGAATACTCCCACATCGTGGAAGCGCACGCCAAGTTCCTTCTCGATCATCCGCAGGTAAAAGTACGCCTGGAAGGAAATTGCGACGTGCGAGGCAGCCGCGAGTACAACCTGGCCTTGGGCCAGAAACGCTCCGATTCCGTTAAACGCGCCTTCGCGCTACTGGGCGTGCCTGCCGCGCAATTGGAAAGTGTGAGTTTCGGCGAGGAAAAACCACGCATGCAGGGCGATACGGAAGAGGCGCACCAAGAGAACCGGCGTGTGGACATCGTCTACGACATGCCCAAGTAAAGGCCAAGCCCATGGGAGTTCAGCGCACAGCCTGTGCTCTTTGCATCGCTTCTCTACTTTGGGCGAGTGCGCCTGTGTTGGGAGAGGAATCCATCCTGCTGGCGCAGGCGGACATTGTGCGCGGTGACAAGAACCGCGGCGTGATCGAGCTGATGAACCAGATGGAAGCCCTTAGCGCGGACGTCAATCGCATGCGTGGCCAGATCGAGGTGCTCAGCAACGCCATCGAGGGCGCGCAGAAACGCCAGAAGGACATGTACCTGGATTTGGACAGCCGCATGCGGCGTTTCGAACAGGACGCTTCTCCGGAGAACCAAGCCAAGCGTGAGAAGCATCTTTCCGATTTGGAGGCGCGCATCAAGCGCTTGGAGCAAGAGGCTAACGCGGATACGGCGAAGCGAGACAAGCAGATCGGAGATTTCGAAGCGCGCATCCGCAAGCTGGAACAGCAGGCCGTTGGTACGGCTTCCGCGGCAGCGGCGCAAGACGTGGTTCGCCGCGCTTACGATGGCGCCATGAATAACTACAAGATGGGCGATTATCAGGGGGCCGTGTCGGCGTTCGATGCGTTCATCAAGCGTTATCCCACCGATGCCATGGCCGCCAATGCCAAGTATTGGATCGGGGATTCCTATTTCAATCTGCACGATTTCCGGGCGGCCGTAGGAGCGCAACAGGTCTTGATAAAAACTTATCCGGAGAGCTCCAAAATCCCGGATGCCATGCTGAATTTGGGAAGCGCTTACGCCGCGCTGAACGAAACGTCGTCCGCACGCAGCACTCTCGAAGATCTCATCGCGAAGTACCCCTCTTCCGAAGCCGCAGATAAAGCGCGCCAGCGACTATCGCGGCTGAAGTAGCGAATGCCTCTTGGGTGCGCGAGCGCCGGCGGCTAGAATAGAGCGCCATTTTCGCGCAAGCCGCCATGGACGATCCCCTCCAGCTAGCCGTGCTCGTCGCCTGGGCTTCCTTTGCCCTCGCCTTTTTGTTTGGGGTGATTGCTAACCGCACCCACTTTTGCACCATGGGCGCCGTGTCCGACGTCATCAACATCGGAGACTGGTCGCGCATGCGCATGTGGTTGCTGGCCATCGCGGTGGCCATGGTATGCACCAATGGGTTAGTGCTGGCGGGTATCTTGGACTTATCCAAATCCTTCTATACCGGCGAGCGCTTCCTATGGCTTTCCCATATCGCGGGCGGTGCACTCTTCGGCGTAGGTATGACCATCGCGTCGGGATGCGGGTCCAGGAACTTGATCCGCCTAGGTGGCGGTAATTTGAAATCGCTGATCGTGTTGGTGTGTATAGGCATCTCCGCCTACATGACCTTGAAGGGATTGTTTGCCTTGGCGCGGGTGAACCTGCTGGACTCCGTGGCGCTGCATCTACAGGGCGGGCAGGATTTGCCCAATGTACTCGTGCGCCACATTGGAACTGGCACATCCGTGGCGCGCATTGCATGCACCGCTGTGATCGCCACTTGTATCGCAATCTTCGTTTTTGCCGATGCGGGATTTCGCCGCAACCGAGAATATGTGACCGCCGGGCTTCTCATCGGAGTGATTGTCGCGGGTGGCTGGTATGTCACCGGCCGCATCGGTTATCTGGCGGAAGACCCCAACACCTTGAGCGAGGCTTTCGTTGGCACGAACTCCAAGCGCCCCGAGTCCTTCACCTTCGTGGGGCCCGTCGGGTACTCCCTGGAGTTGCTTATGTTATGGACGGATACTTCCCTGAAGGTCACCTTCGGTATCGCCGCGGTGCTGGGATTGTTTGCCGGGGCCCTCGTCTATTCCCTTGCAAGCAGGAGCTTTCGTTGGGAAGGATTCACGACAGCCGCTGACTTGCGAAATCACATCATGGGAGGCGTGCTCATGGGATTCGGGGGAGTGACGGCGCTGGGGTGCAGCGTTGGCCAAGGAATCACCGGGCTATCGACCCTCGCCTTGGGTTCATTCCTCACTTTCATTTCCATCGTCCTGGGCAGCGCCTTGACCATGAAATGGCTCTATTGGCGCACGCAACGCGGTGGTATCTGAATTCCCAGTACTACTTAAGTTCCTATTTCACTGCCTGAAGTTTGACACCCCCTAGGGGCATAAGTAGAATTCCGGCCCTTTGGGTGGTTAGCTCAGCTGGTAGAGCAGCGGACTTTTAATCCGTTGGTCGCGAGTTCGAATCTCGCACCGCCTACCAAATGAAACAATGGCTTGTATATAGGCATGTCATTTTTTATTTCTTCTGGGGTTACGCTGGGGTTACGTTCCCCTTTCGCGCCGCACCCTTAATCCGCACAATATTGAGTGACTGCAAGCCAGGATGGAACCGCTGGCAATTGCGGAAGGTGACTTAACTACCTACCGC
>SHXO01000015.1 GCA_009693245.1 Betaproteobacteria bacterium
GCATTTCTTCGGGACAACCCCCGTCGGCGGCATGACCGCGAACTCCGGCTTGCGTCACCCCAGCGATGAACGAAGCCCAAACCCGATGCGCACCAGCAAGACAACGAGGGCGGCGCCGGTGCCGCCGTGACGCAAACGGATCGTGCCCGCGCACTCGGCAGGCGATTCATTAGCCACCGCTGCCAGCACACCACGATGCTCATCTTTGCGGAGCCCAACTACAAGTAGACCTCAAATGACGCAAAACAAAGCCTCACTTGACGGATAAAAATGTAAGCGGGCGCCACCACCCGCGCTGGCACTTCTGGACACTCATCTCGCGGCCGCATTGAGTACCTCCAGGAATTTCTCCGCCGGTTGATAGCCTACCACCCGGTAACCCGTCTCTTGCCCGCCCCGCCGGAAGAAGATGATGCCCGGAGGGCCGAAGAGGCCGAAGCGTTTTAGGATGGCACTGTCTTCCGCTGTGTTATGTGTGACGTCCGCTTGCAACAGAACGAATTGCTTGAGAGCCTGCTCCACCTTGGGGTCGCTGAAGGTGAAGAGTTCCATCTCCTTGCACGACACGCACCAATCGGCGTAGAAATCCAGCATGACGGGGCGGCCGTTGGCGGTGGCGATGCGCTGATCGAGATCGGCGGTGCTACGGACGCGCTCGAAGGCAACAGCGTGGCTCGGCGGAGCAGCGCCCTCGCGGAAACCTGATAGCGGTTGCAACGGGTCGCGACCGCCGGCTAGCGCGCCAACCAGCAACGCTACGCCAATGAGCAACATAATGACGCCCACACCTTTCCATAATTTACGGAAGCCGGAAGTGTGTGCGGGCAAGGGATCGATGGCGTGCAGGTAGATGGCGCTGACGATGAGGAGCGCGGCCCACAGCAGCATGTGAATGACGGCTGGGATGACAGGTGAGATCAACCAGATGGCCACTGCCAGCAGCAGCACGCCGAAGAAGTTCTTGACCGATTGCATCCACGCGCCTGCTTTCGGTAACAGCGCGCCAGCGGACCACCCCACCAACAGCAATGGCGCGCCCATTCCTAGGGCCATGGCGAAGAGGGCGGAACCGCCCAGCACCACGTCCCGGGATTGCCCGATGTAAACCAGCGCGCCCGCCAGGGGTGCGGCGACGCAAGGCCCCACGATGAGAGCGGAGAGCACTCCCATGATGAACACACTGCCAACGGTGCCGCCCTTTTGCTTACTGCTGGCGGCGGCGAACTTGGTTTGTAGGGACGAGGGCACCTGCAATTCGTAGAATCCGAACATGGAAAGTGCCAGTGCGACGAAAATCAACGCGAAGGCGCCCAGCACCCAGGCATTCTGCAAGGTGGCGGAAAGCATCGACCCGGACAGCCCGGCCGCCACGCCGGCCAGCGCGTAGGTAATGGCCATGCCGAGCACGTACACCGCCGAGAGGGTCACGGCTTTCGTTCGCGTGAGATGCGCGCCCTGGCCGGCGATGATTCCCGAAAGTATCGGGATCATGGGAAAGACGCACGGCGTAAGGGCCAGCAATAAGCCGAAACCGAAGAAGCTTGCGATAAGCGCCCAGAAGCTTGTGCCGCGAAAAAGTCTTGCGACCTGCGTTGTTTCGTCGAGTGGTTGCGCCTCCACTCGCGCGGTGGCCGGTGGCGCCACGGACGCCGGCTCTTCGGCGGGTTTGGCTAGGTCAATCGGAAGCGCGGCAGTGGTGGCTAGTGCCGCAAGGGTCAGTTGTACGCTCTTGGTCGTGGGGGGGTAGCACAGGCCCTTTTCGCTGCATCCTTGGAATTTGAGATCGACGGCGATTTCCTGCTTCGCAGCATCGGTACGCTTGAGGGATGCGATGGCCTGGAAGGGCCGGTGAAATACTTCCGTATCGCCAAAGTTGGGGTCCGATTTCTTCTCCCCGCGCGGCAGGGTGAACTTGTCGATTGATACACCGCTTCCCTTCGCGATGCTGGCGGAGGTTTTGTCGCGGTAGAGGTAGTAACCCTCCGCGGGTTTGAATTCGGCCACCAGGGTGTGGGCGTCCTTCGCGGTGAGGTTCACCTTGAAGGCTTGCTCGACGGGAAGAAATTCTTCCTCTTTCTCGGTGCTGGCGAAGTTCTTGAGTCTGGACAGCAAGCCGCCTTCGCTCGCCGGGGCGCTCTGCGCCATGGCGAGCTTGAGGGTGGTCCAGCGCGTTTGCGGCGTGTAGCAAATACCAACATCGGCGCAACCTTGAAATTGCGACTTCAACTTCATTTCGTCCACGCCTTCCGCACCCGACATGGGCACGCGGATGACGACATCGCCGCGATAAGTTTCCACCTTGCCGAAGAATTCGTCTTCCTTCAACTTCCCGGGCGGCAACTCGGGCGCGCCGAAGGTAACGCCGTTGGTGCCGGAGGCGAACTGGAACTTATCGCGGTAGAGGTAGTACCCTTCCGCGATGGCGTAGCGATACTCCACCATGTCGGTAGCGGCCAGCCGCACGGAGAAGCGGAAGGCTTGCTCCGGCGGCAGCACCTCCTCGCCGGCCTGGGCCAGACGGACGAAGCAGGCGAGCAACAGGAGTAATTTCCTCATGCGACTTCCGCGCGGATCCAGTTCATGTACGACGCCGATCCCGCCTCGATGGGGAGCGCGACGATCTCCGGGATTTCGTAGGGATGATGCGCACGGATCGCCTGCTCCAGCTCGGCGTAGCGGTCTCGCGTGGTTTTGATAAGCAGGGGTACTTCTTCGGCACGCTCGATCTGCCCTTTCCAGCGGTAGACCGAGCGGCAGGGCGCCAGGATGTTGACGCACGCCGCCTGCCGCGCTTCCACCAGAAGGGTCGCGAGGGTTTCGGCGGATGCTTGGTCGGGTAGGTTGGTGAGAACCACGATGGCTTCGTTCATGGGCAGGAGTGCATCATACGGTTTGGAGTCCGGTTCGGTTTCTCGCCGCCACTTCCGCCAGCGCGGCCGCGACATTGGGATAGCGAAACACCATTTTCAGTTCATCGATCGCCCGGCGGTTACTCAACCGGCGGGACTCTTGAAGAAAAGACAATGCATTGGCCGGAATGGTTTCCGTTGCTTGGCCCATGCTCACGCGTGGCGGCCGCGCAAATCCTAGGGCATCCGCCACCGCGTCGAAGTAGTCCCCCGCCTTGATCCACGCGCCATCGCTGGCGTGATAGACGCGGCCCCCTTGCCCCCGGTTCAAGGCCAAGAGCACGAGCCGCGCCAAATCCGAGGCGTGGACGTGGTTGGTGTAACTGTCTTCCTCCGCGCTAATGCTGGGCGTGCCGCGCTTCAAGCGCTCCACGGGCAAGCGGTCATGGGCATAGATACCAGGCACCCGCAGCACGCTCACGCGCACCTTGGAGCGTTTGCTCCAGTCTCGCAGTTGGCCCTCGGCGTGGGCGCGGCGGCTCGCGCGCTCGGTATTGGGCGCGATGCGATCCCACTCGTTCACCACCTCGCCTTGGCGGTCGCCGTAGACGCCGCTGGTGCTCAGATAAATAAACCGCTGTGGTAGAGTACGGCGCCTCGCGAGCGCGCGAACCAAGTTCACGGTGCGAGAATCCTGGGTGCCGGAGCTTGGCGGCGGCGCGAAGTGAAGAATGTCCTGCGCAATGCCCGCCAACCGGCGCAGGGATTCCGGCCGGTCCAGATCGCCCATGACGGGCGTAACGCCCGCCGCCCGCATCTGCGCGGCCCGCCCCGCCGAGCGCGCCAGCCCGTAAAGACGGTACCGGCCGCGAAGCAGGGGAAGCATTCTGGAGCCCATGTCTCCATATCCCACAATGAGAAGTCTGCGCATCGTGCGCATATTAGAACGCGAGGACGTAATGAAGTACCAGGTCACTATTCGGCCAACTAACCAAATCATTGAAGCCAATGACGATGAAACGGTGCTGGCCGCCGCCATGCGCCAGGGCATTACCATTCCCTACGGGTGCCGCAACGGCGCCTGCGGCTCTTGCAAGGGAAAGCTCGTGGAAGGCGAGATCGACTACGGCACTTACGCCGCCCACATTCTTCCCGATTACGAAAAGCGCGCAGGCTTCGCGTTGTTTTGCCAGGCCAAACCCCATTCCGACTTGGTGATCGAGGCGCGCGTGATCAACGTCCCCGGCCAGCCGGAGATGAATAAGCTGCCGTGCCGCGTGCAGAAGATCGAGCGTCCCACGGAAGATGTGGCCATTCTCACCTTGAGCTTGCCGGCCGCCGAACGACTCAATTTTTTCGCCGGGCAGTACCTGGAAATCATCATGCGCGACGGTAAACGGCGCGCTTACTCCATGGCCAACCCGCCCCATGGCGAGAATGTGGTGGAGTTGCATATCCGTGCCATGCCAGGCGGGGCCTTCACCGACTACGCCTTCAACCGCATCAAGGAGAAGGACATCTTGCGCTTCGAAGGGCCCATGGGCACTTTCTTCCTGCGCGAGGACAGCGACAAGCCCATCATCCTGCTCGCCAGCGGCACGGGCTTCGCGCCCATCAAGAGCTTGATCGAGGAAGCTTTCCACAACGGCATTCAGCGCCAGATGGTGCTCTACTGGGGCGGGCGCAAGCGCGCGGACATCTATCGCATGGAGCTGGCCCGGCAATGGCAAGCGAAGCACGAGAACTTTAGCTTCATCCCAGTGCTGTCCGAATCCCCGGAATCGGACGGATGGACTGGGCGTACCGGCTTCGTGCACCGCGCGGTGATGCGGGATTTCCCCGATCTATCGGGCTACCAAGTGTATGCCTGCGGCGTACCGGTGATGGTGGATGCCGCCAAGAAGGATTTCAGCGAGCAATGCAAGTTGCCGGAGGAGGAGTTCTTTTGTGATTCCTTTACGCCAGCCGCGGTGGCTGCCTCCTAGCGCACAAAAAGCACGTCTACCACAGAGGCACGGAGGCACGGAGAAAGGCTTTTCATTCACGACCCCATGTTCTTGCTCGCGAGATAGGCACTCTTTCAACCGCAAATCAAAAATGACTTCGCCTTTCTCCGTGCCTCTGTGCCTCTGTGGTGAGGTTCAAGCTTTAAGCATTCCCGGCCCACTCATTCTGGCGTGATTCGCGGTTTTGCGAGATGGCGAGTTTGAGGGCTCGTTCCAAGTGTTCCCGCACCCGGCTCGATTCACCCAAGTAATCCAGCAACCGGGCAAGTTCCAAGCGGGCGGCGAAGCTTTCTTCGATGGCAAGGCTCGCCTCCAGATAACTTCTGGCCTTTCCCCACAGGGCGGCGCGCGCGCAAATTTTTCCCAGGGCCAGGAGCAGCGCCCCATCCTTGGGGTGATCCCTCAACCAGGATTCGGCGTATTCCAACTGGCGCCGCGGATCGTCGCCGGTGCATTGGGCGTAGGTGTCCAGCAACGCCGGCTCCCATTGTTGCTGGAGAGATTTTTCGAGGAAGGCGGACGCCTCCTCCTTCTCGCCCACGGCCAGGAAAGCCTTGGCGCCTGCGTTCGCCGTGGCACTCTCCAATCGGTCTTCTGCCGCTATGCGGCTCCAGTACTCCCTCAGCGCGCGCGCACCGGGGCCCATGGCCCGCAGATTTTCTCTGTGGCAATGGCCCCGCAACCTGGCAAGCACCGCGGGTTCGAAGACTTTTCTGCGCTCCAGTTGGGGTAGCAGTGCGAGTACCTGGTCCCAATTGTGAGCCAGTTGCTGGGCGCGCAGTTCGAGATTGAGCGCGGCGGAGTGTTTTTCGGGTAAGCGCGACAACGCGCTCAAAGCGTCGTGATAACGCCGCTCGTCCAGCAGCAATTCGGCTTGCGTGATCAACCTCAGGTAGGCGCGGGCGGGTGCGTGATGTTCCATGGCGGCCAGATAATCGTCGCGCCCCTGAAAATTGCGCAGTTCATGGGAGCTACGCGCGGCGATCACGCCCGCTAGCGCGCGATGCTCCGGGCTCGCCGCGGAAGCGGCGGCGCGCTCGGCCTTTCCGTAGTGCGATTCGAAATAGGCATTGAGCGCTTCTTCCAGCGCCCGGCGCGATTGCTCGAACCTGGTATCCGCGCGAAACGCGCGCGCCTTCTCCGGCAGGGCGCGCATGAGCTGCGCACCGCGCACCAGCGCATAAAAGGCGACACAAGCAAGCAACAGCAATAGCACCGCTAAATTCAGCGATAGTTCGATGCGATGGGCCTGGAGGGCTATCAGCACGTAACCAGAGTTGTAATGTGCCGCCAGGGTGAGCACCACGGCGAGTGCAAATAACCCGGTTCCCAGGATGAGCGCGCGCATCTACCGGATACCCCTTTCGCGCGCGAGTTTGTCTTGATGCACGGCATCGAGGCTGGCGTGGATTCCGGGCAACTCGATGGACACATCGCTGGCATTGAGTCGCCCCAGGGTAGACAAGGCCAGGGCCACCTTCTTGTCGCTCGTGTCGAAATAACGCTGGATCCACTGGCTGGCCGCGCGCAAATCGGACTTGTAGTTGGCTTCATCCTGGCTCGACAGGCTCACTCGCGCGCTCAACAGCCGAATCTTCAAGTTCTCGCGCAGGAAAAAGCTTTGCGCCGGTGCGAGCAGCGGTACTTCTGGCCGCGACACCATTTCGATGCGCACCAGATTGCGTACGTCTTGCCAAAATTCCCGAAGAAAGCGCGTGAACGCACTGTCATTGGGATTGGCCGCGGGTGCTGGATGCACGGCGGGCCGTTCGTGCATCGCGAGCGGCCACAATTCCACCTGGTTGGCGATGTTTTCGATGCGCAGGGCCATTCCCACGATGTCGGCGGACGGCGCGCTCTTGAGCCGTTCTAGATCGCCTTGAATGGCGCGCCGGACCTGGGTGAACTGCGTGCTATCGGCGCGCTGCAAGCGGCTGTCGGCATTCTCCAGCGCCACCAACGCCGCCTTGAGATTTCTGGCCAGCTTCAATTGCTGGCTGGCGATCACCAGCATTTGCTCCACTTCGGCCAGCACGCGCTCATCCCGGCTGCGCGACAGTTCCATGTACAAGGACTCCAACGCCAGGCGCTGGTTTTGGGTTTCCGCGAAGCGGCTCTCCAAGGTATTGACCTTGAGGTCGAGCACGCGAACGGCCTCGCGCGTTTGGTCGGCGAGCAGCCGGCTGTCTTTGTTGAACTGTTCCGCCGCCGCGAGCTTCTGCACCAATTCCCTCTGCAAATCGCCGATCTGGCCGCGCGTGTCCAGCCAAATTCCGGCCACCAAGAGCAAGACTAGAACGACCGCGGCGATGAGTAGGGCAGGGCCATGCCCGCGGCCTGGCAAGGGTGCGGGTTGTGGCACTGGCGGGGGGGCGTTAGGTGTTGGGTCAGTCACAGATGCAAGATCTGGTTTCAGGATGGCGGCGCATTCTCACGGCGCAGCCGCGAAGTGAGTGATCAACCCGCGGGCGAGCGCCTCGTCGCCGGGCGGGGTAACGATCACTTGTTTCACCCCTTTTTCACGTGCGCGCGCGGCGATTTTCGGGTGCATGACGAACATGACCGCGGCGCACAGGTAAGCATACCCGCCCTCTCCGAGCAAAGTGAAGAGGTTCTCCAACCCTTCGGCGCTATTGATCACGACCGCCTGTATGTTTCCCTGGGCAAAGCGTTGCAGGACGGGCGCGGGATCGCTGGCGGGTAATAAGCGCCGGTAGCATTCCAAATAATCCACGCGGGCGCCGCGCTCGCGCAGGGTACCAGCAAGCAATTCTCGGCCGCCCAGGCCTCGCACGACCAGCAGGTTCTTGTCCTGGACGTTTTGCAACGCCTGGATGCGCAAGAGCGATTCGCTATCCGAGCCCTCGGTTGGCGCCAGGACGCGGGAAAGCCCTTGTTCTCGCAACGCCTGGGCCGTCGCGTCCCCCACGGCCAGAGCGGTCAAATTCGCGGGCCATGATCCATGGGCACGCACCGCGGCCATACCGTAGCGCGCCGCGTTGGCGCTGACAAAAATGGCGTATTCATACTGGTCCATCCGCCGCAAGATGGCGAGCGGCCCGGCGTGAAGCTCGATGGGTTCTATCTCGATGGTAGGAAAAAGGACCGGTACCGCGCCTGCTTCCTCGATCATCCGCGCGAGCCCCGCGGCTTGGGCTCCGGGGCGGGTGATGAGGATTTCAATCGCGCTCAACTTGGGGGAAAGGTCTTCAGCGCATCGAGAATAGGCGCCGCGCCTTGCATGCGGAGTTTGTCCGCCAATTCGAATCCGATTTGCCGCGCGCTATGCATGGACACTTCGCGCGTGAGTTCAGCGCGCACATATTGCGAGCCGTCGGGGCTCGCCACCACTCCGGTCACATGGGCAAACCGGCCTTCCATGCGTGCGTGCACGCCCAAGGGCAAGATGCAGCTTCCTCCCAGCGCCAGGCTCACAGCACGCTCGATCTGAACGCAAACGGCGCTCTCATGATCGTGCAACACGCCCACGAGATCCATGACGCTGGCACTACGCGCCAGGCACTCTATGCCCAAGGCACCTTGGCCCACGGCGGGAATGCTGTCCTCGAGCGGCAAGGGCGCGGTGATTCGGTGCGCAAGATCCAAGCGCTTGAGGCCCGCCACGGCCAGTATGATGGCGGCGAAACGGCCTTCGTCCAAGCGCCGCAGACGCGTTTGCACGTTACCTCGCAGCGGCTCGATCTTGAGCGCGGGATAACGCGCGCGAATCTGGCTCTCACGCCGCAGGCTCGAGGTTCCCACCACGCTGCCCGCCGGCAAGTCGCTCAACACAGCATAATCGTTCGATACGAAAGCATCGCGCGCGTCCTCGCGCGCACAGATGGCCGCCAGCGTGAACCCTTCGGGGAGTTGCACCGGCACATCCTTCATGGAATGCACGGCGATGTCCGCGCGGCCATCCGCCAGGGCTTGTTCCAGCTCTTTAATGAAGAGGCCCTTGCCACCAATCTTGGCAAGCGAGGTGGCGAGATTTTGGTCGCCCTCCGTGGTCATGCCCAACAGCTCGATCTCCACGGATGGGTAAGCCGCGCAAAGCCGCTCGCGCACATGGCGGGCTTGCCATAGAGCCAGCGCGCTTTCGCGGGTGGCGATAACCAGATTAGCGGGGAGTTGCGTCAAGAAGGGTACTCAAGTGAAGCCACGGGCTTTGTGGCCTCTGGGGATTCTATCAGCCCCGCCTTCGTGCCCTAGGACGCCAGTTGTTTGATGACGTGCTGCTGGCGCCGGCTCACCGGCAGGCGCTCAGTGGTTCCGCGCAGCTCCACCTGCCATTGCCCTTCGCCATCGTCTCCACCGCGTTCGAAACCGGCGATATGGGCACGGCTGACCAGGCAACTGCGGTGTATGCGCACGAAGCTATCGCAGAACTCTTGCTCCAGGCGTGAAAGGGAATCCTCGAGCAAATATTCGTGCTCATGGGTTTTGAGGGAAACGTACTTCTGGTCCGCGCGCATGTAGAGGATCTTGTTCACCGGCACCAAGGTGACTTTTCCGCGCTCGGTGACCGGTATGTGGGAGCGCGCGTCCGCCGCCAAGGCTTCGAGGGTGCTGGGCGTGAGCGGAGTTTCGCGCTTGATGCGTTTCAACGCATCGTGCAGGCGTTGGAGACGGATGGGTTTGAGCAAATAGTCCACGGCGTGCATTTCGAAGGCCTTGACCGCATAGACGTCGAAGGCCGTGGTGAAGATCACCGCGGGGGGCTTTTCCATGGCTAACAAGTGCTGGGCGGCTTCGATGCCATCCATGCCAGGCATGCGGATGTCTAGCAAAACGAGGTCCGCGTGAACCGTCTCGAGAAGTTCGATCAATTCATCTCCACTCGCCACTTCGCCAACGACCTGCGCAGGCACGCTCTCCGAGCAATCTTCCAATAAGTCCTTGAGCCGGTACCGGGCAGGACTTTCGTCGTCCGCGATCACAACGCGCAAAGCGGGGAGGGTCATGCCGCCTCCTTGAGATAGGGCATTCGAATATGAACGTGATACTCATTGTCGATGACTGTCGTACTCATGCTTGCCTCCGCGTCGAAGTGCAAGGACAAGCGCTCCCGAATGTTTCCCACCGCCATTTTGTTGCCGCCGTGGTGAGCGCCATTCTTACGATAGAGGTTCTTGAGCACGACGTGCACTTCGTCTCGCACGGAATAGGCATTGATGTGGATCACTCCGGTGCTCATGGACGGCTCTATCCCGTGATAGACGGCGTTCTCGACCAAGGGTTGCAACACCATGGGAGGCACGCGCGCATCCCCCGGCATCTTATCGATATGCCACTCCACCTTGAGACGGCCGCCTAGGCGGAGCTGTTCGAGATTGAGGTATTGGCGGGTGAGTTCCACCTCGGATTTCAGCGTGGACAACTCCCGGTTGTCCGCCATCAATACGCGAAATAAACCGGCCATGTCCTCCAAGGCGGCCTCGGCACGCTTGGGTTGCGCGCGCATCAGGCTCAACACGGCATTGATGCTGTTGAAGAGGAAATGCGGCCGAATGCGCGCTTGCAAGGCTTGTAGGCGGGCTTCCGAAAGGGCGGGCGAGAGCGCACGGCTGCGCAAGTGGAAGTAATAAAGCAAGGAGGCACTTGCCAGCGCGGTGACGAGCCAAGCACGCTCCAAGCGAAAGGGCGGGCTACCGCCACTCGCTTCGAGCAAGATGGGGTACACGATCGTGACGATAAGCAGCTCCAGAGCGGCCACGATCACCAAACCTGTGCGGTAGGTCATCCCGTGCAACCAGTCACCCAGGGCGAAGAGCGCTAGGACGCTCATGATCAGCACGGGCTGCACGAGTGCCGCCCCGTCCAGCAAGGAGCCCCAAATTCCCGCCCAAGAGTCGCCCCGCAGTACGGCCTCCAGCAGGCAAAACAGGTTGACCGAGCCCACGATGCGCAGAATGACACCCAGATTGCGGAAGTTCGGGAGCGCGTCCCGGTGGAGGGGCTGATTTATACTTACCGTCGCGCTCACACATGCCTCCTGGGTTATCCGTCACGGCGGCCGTGAGATTCATGCCGCAACCGCCACTCGCCGTCATCACCTCAACCGCCGAATCCGCCCTCCATGCAAGAAAAGAACCCAAATACCTGGTCAGGCCGCTTTAGCGAACCCGTGGACGATCTGGTGAAGCGCTACACGGCATCGGTGGGCTTCGACCGGCAGCTTGCCGAGTTCGATATTCAAGGGTCGCTCGCCCACGCGCGCATGCTGTGCGCCGTCAAAGTGCTGTCCACCCGGGATTTATCGGACATCGAGCGCGGCATGGCGCGGATACGAGACGAGATTCGCGGCGGGCGCTTTCAATGGTCCGTGGATCTCGAGGATGTGCATCTCAATATCGAGAAACGCCTCACGGATTTGGTGGGCGATGCCGGCAAGCGGCTGCATACCGCGCGTTCGCGCAACGACCAGGTGGCCACTGGCATCCGGCTCTATCTGCGGGATGCCATCGACCAGATCGATGCGCTGGCGCGTGCACTACAGACGAAGTGGGTGGACTTAGCGGCACAGCATACCGATACCCTCATGCCCGGCTTCACCCACCTGCAAGTAGCGCAGCCCGTGAGCTTCGGCCACCATTTGATGGCCTATTACGAAATGGTGAAGCGCGACCGCGGACGTTTCGCGGACTGCCGCGCACGAGCCAACCAACTGCCCCTGGGCGCCGGCGCCCTGGCGGGAACCACCTACCCAATCGACCGGGCCATGGTGGCGAAGGAGCTGGGGTTCGATGGCGTGTGCGAGAACTCCCTGGACGCCGTATCGGACCGCGATTTCGCCATCGAATTTTGTTCGGCGGCGGCGCTGTCGATGGTGCATCTGTCGCGCTTGTCCGAGGAACTCATATTGTGGATGAGCCCACGGTTCGGATTCATTCGCCTGGCGGACCGCTATTGCACCGGTTCTTCCATGATGCCGCAGAAAAAAAATCCCGACGTGCCCGAGCTGGTGCGCGGCAAGACGGGCCGGGTGAACGGTCACCTGGTGGCGCTGCTTACCCTGATGAAGGGCCAGGCCCTGGCCTACAACAAGGACAACCAGGAAGACAAGGAACCCTTATTCGATACCGCCCGTACACTGATCGATACCTTGCGGGTGTTCGCGGGCATGATGGACGGCCTCACCGTGAATAAGCAGGCGATGCGTAACGCCGCGCGCGAAGGATTTTCCACCGCCACGGATTTGGCGGATTACCTCGTGCGCAAAGGCTTGCCTTTCCGCGAGGCGCACGAGATCGTGGCCTTGGCCGTGCGCAAGGCGGCTGGGCAAGAAAAGGACTTAAGCGATCTCACCCTCGCCGAATTAAAGGAGTTCTCCGCGTTAGTCGAAGCGGATGTTCATCAAGCGCTCACCTTGGAAGGATCGCTGGCCGCACGTAATCACATAGGTGGCACGGCACCCCAGCAGGTGCGCGCGGCCATTGAACGAGCGCGCAAGGAGCTCGCCCCATGACAACCCTGTTGGAAGAACTTTTTTCCCTGAAGGGAAAAGTGGCTCTAGTCACGGGAGCAAGCTCCGGCATCGGAGAGGACATCGCGCGGACGCTCTCCGGCGCGGGCGCGGCGGTCGTGCTGGTCGCGCGCAACCAAGGCAAACTCGAAGCCTTGGCGACGCGTATCGAGCAGGAAGGCGGGCGCGCCGCTGTACTGGCCTGCGATCTCTCCCAGCGCAAGGAGACCTATCGTTGCGCGGGGGAAGCCCCGGGTCTATTAGGCGATATCGGCATCCTCGTGCATTGCGCGGGAATCAACCTGCGCCCGCCCGTGGATGAGATCAGCGAGAAAATCTGGGATGAGACCATGGCGATCAATCTCGATGCGCCGTTCTTCTTGACGCAAAAACTGGTTCCCGCCATGCGCCGCAAGAAGTGGGGACGCATCATTCACATCGCATCGCAACAATCGGTGCGTGCTTTCGGCAACAGCGGCGCCTATGGTGTTTCCAAAGGCGGCATCGCCTCGATGACGCGCGGCTTCGCCGAAGCCTGGTCCGCCGATGGCGTCACCTGCAACGCCATCGCGCCGGCCTATGTCAACACTCCCATGGCGGCGCCCGTGTTCAACGATCCGCAAAAATCCGCCTGGGGGGCTAGCCGGACCATGATCGGCCGCAACAGCGAGGTGAGCGATCTGCGCGGCGTAGCGGTGTTTCTTGCGAGCCAGGCTTCGGCCTACATGACGGGGCAGATCGTGTTCGTGGACGGGGGCTTCTCGGCGAAGTAGACGGCCCACCCTGGCGGAAGTGGCTCGCGAGGCTCGAATGCTTTACTTTAGCGCCTGCGGAAACATCTACCGCTAGGAAACCAACATATAAGGGAGGAGACTCATGAAACGCAGGTCATTTCTAAAGCAGGCGGCCACGGGCATGGCCGCGGGTGCGGTGGCGGCGCCCGCCATCGCCCAATCGGCGCCGAGCATTCATTGGCGCATGGCCACCAGTTGGCCCAAGAGTCTAGACACGCTCTACGGCGGCGCCGAGTTGATATGCCGCCGTGTGGGCGAAATCACCGACGGCAAATTCCAGATCCGCCCTTTCGCGGCGGGGGAGATCGTGCCCGCGACCCAGGTATTGGATGCCATCCAGGCCGGCACCGTGGAAGTGGGGCACACGCCAACCTATTACTACTTCGGGAAAGATCCTGCCTTCTCCTTTGGAACCGCTGCCCCGTTCGGCATGAACCAGCGGCAGAATTTCGCCTGGTGGTACTTCGGGGGCGGGGCCGAGGCCATGGCGCCCTTGCTCAAGGAATATGGATGCGTGGGATTTCCCGGCGGCGGAACGGGCTGCCAGATGGGCGGTTGGTTCCGCAAGGAGATCAAGACGATCGATGATCTCAAAGGGCTCAAATTCCGCGTAGGCGGGATGGCTGGCTTGGCGCTCACCAAGTTAGGTGTGGTGCCGCAGATGATTGCCGGCTCCGACGTCTATCCCGCCTTGGAGAAAGGCACCATCGATGCCGCCGAATGGGTAGGGCCCTACGACGATGAGAAGCTCGGCTTCAACAAAGTGGCGAAGTATTACTACTACCCAGGTTGGTGGGAAGCGGGGCCCATGGGCATGACGCTCATCAACGATAAGAAATGGGCCGAACTGCCCAAGGCCTATCAATCCGCGCTCATGACTGCTAGCGCGGAAGCGTGCCATTGGATGGTGGCCAAGTACGACGCGCAAAACCCGCCGGCGCTACGCCGTCTCGTGGGGTCGGGTACCATTTTGAAACCTTTTCCAAAGTCCGTGATGGAAGCGTGCGAGAGAGCCGTCTTCGAGCTCTACGACGAATTGATGGTGAAGAGCGCACACTGGAAGCGCATCTATCCAGGCTGGAAGAAATTCCGCGACGACCAGTTCCTATGGTTCCGGGTCGCGGAGACCACCTACGACAATTATGCCTTCACTTCAAAAATCGGAATGGGAAAGTAAGCGGATTGCGAGCGTGCAGCGTTAGCTTCCGCCAAGCCGCCCCGGCATGAAAACCGGGGCGGGTATGAGCATCTCAAAACAACCGGCCGCGCGTTCCGTGCGCATCGCCGTACCATAGACGTTCAACAAAAGGAAAACCATGAAACGCAGATCGTTTTTGAAGCAGGCCGCGGTGGGTGTCGCGGCCGGTGCCGTTGCGGCACCGGCCAGCGCGCAATCCAATCCAAGCATCAACTGGCGCATGGCCACGAGCTGGCCGAAGAGCTTGGACACCATGTATGGTACCGCCGACCACCTGTGCAAGAGAGTCGCCGAGTTAACCGACGGCAAGTTCCAGATCCGTCCCTTCGCCGCCGGCGAAATCGTGCCAGCGGCCCAGGTGCTCGACGCGATTCAAGCGGGCACCGTCGAGATCGGCCACACGGCGCCGACCTATTACTTCGGCAAGGACCCGGCCTTTGCCTTTGGCACCACAGTGCCCTTCGGCATGAATGCACGCCAGAACTATGCTTGGTGGCACTACGGCGGAGGCGCGGAAGCCATGGCACCCTTGTTCAAGGAGTATGGCGTCATCGCCATTCCCGCCGGCAATACGGGCGCTCAAATGGGGGGCTGGTTCCGCAAGGAGATCAAAACCCTTGAAGACTTCAAGGGACTCAAATTCCGCATCGCCGGAATTGCCGGGCTGATCATTGCCAAGATCGGCGGTGTGCCGCAGATGATCGGCGGACCGGACATCTATCCCGCGCTGGAGAAAGGCACCATCGATGCCGCCGAATGGGTGGGGCCCTACGACGACGAGAAACTCGGATTCAACAAAGTCGCCAAGCACTATTACTACCCAGGTTGGTGGGAGGGCGGTCCCATGCTCGCGGCCTTGATCAACGAAAAGAAATGGAATGAATTGCCCAAGGCATACCAGGCCGCCATCACCGTGTCCTGCGCCGAAGGCTATGCATCGATGCCGGCCAGGTACGACGCGTTGAATCCGGGTGCTCTGCGCAGGCTGGTGGCCAGTGGCACCAAGTTGAGCGCCTTCCCCAAGCCCGTTATCGAGGCTTGCGAAAAGGCCGCTTACGAGGTCTACGAGGAACTAGGTGCCAAGAGCGCCCATTGGAAACGCATCTATCCCGCGTGGAAAAAATTCCGCGACGACGAGTTCCTCTGGTACCGGGTTGCGGACTACGCTTACGACAACTACGCCTTCAACTCCAAGATCGGCGCGGGTAAGTAGTCTTTAGAGAAAGCAAACGGCCCGTCCATGACATGGACGGGCCGTTTGCTCTTGCGGATTAGTTGTTGCGCGCGCCGCCAGATCTATTTCGGGGCCGCGGGTGCGTCCTTACTGGGTCCCCCAAAGTCTGGGGCTGCCTCTTCTTGTCCTGGGGAGGCGTTACCGGAATCCGAGTCCGGAATCACGATCTCGACTTTGGAGGCATCCACCTTGGTGCGGTCCAAGTTAGCGGTCACCAATTGCGGGAAAACGATGACGATGGTGACCATGATAATTTGGATGATCACGAAGGGGACGGCGCCCCAATAGATCTGTCCCGTTGTGATGGGCGCCATTCGCAAGTTCGTGATCTTGTCGATGTATTCCTTGGCGGGCGCCACGCTGCGCAGATAGAACAACGCAAAGCCGAAGGGCGGATGCATGAAGGAGGTCTGCATGTTGACTCCGAGCAACACGCCAAACCAGATCAGATCGATTCCCAACTTGTCCGCAACGGGGGCTAGCAGCGGCACGATGATGAAGGCCAGCTCGAAGAAATCCAAGAAGAAGGCGAGCAGGAATACCATGACATTGACGACGATCAGGAAACCCAATTGGCCGCCTGGGAGACCCGTCAGCAAATGCTCTACCCATAGATCGCCGCTGACCCCACGAAAGGTCAGACCGAAGACCGTGGCCCCCACCAGAATGAAAATCACGAAGGAGGAAAGCTTAGCGGTGGTGTTCAACGCTTGCTTCAGTAGCGACCAGCTCAAGCGCCGGTTCATCATGGCAAGTATGACGGCGCCCGTGGCGCCCATGGCACCGCCTTCCGTGGGCGTGGCAACCCCGAGGAAGATGGTGCCCAGCACCAGGAAAATGAGTCCCAAGGGTGGAACCAGCACCACCAGCACGCGGGTTAGCAGCTTGGTCCCGCGAAGCGTGCGTGCCTCGGGGGGAAGTGCCGGCCCGGACTTGGGGTCGAGCATGGTCTTGCCGAACACGTACAGCGTGTAGAGTCCCGTCAGTACCAAACCGGGCAATATGGCCCCTGCGTACATATCGCCCACGGAACGTCCCAACTGGTCCGCCAAGACAATCAACACCAGGGAGGGCGGAATGATTTGCGCGAGGGTGCCCGAAGCCGCGATCACGCCACTAGCCAGACGCCGGTCGTAGCCGTAGCGCAACATGATGGGCAGCGAAATGAGGCCCATGGATATGACCGAGGCCGCCACCACACCGGTGGTTGCCGCTAGAAGTGCGCCCACGAAAATCACCGCGTAGGCCAATCCGCCGCGTACTGGACCGAACAACTGCCCGATGGTGTCGAGCAGATCCTCCGCCATGCCGCTGCGTTCGAGAATCAATCCCATGAAAGTGAAGAAGGGAATGGCGAGCAAGGTATCGTTCGCCATGATGCCGAAGATGCGTTCGGGCAAAGCCTGGTATAGCTCGGCGCTTAAGAGCCTCAATTCGATGCCCACTAGCCCGAAGGTCAAGCCGAGCGCGCCCAAGGCGAAGGCCACGGGGTATCCCAGTAGCAGAAATACCACCAACACCATGAACATCAGCGGCGCCAGATTGTTGGTGATGAATTGGATCATTTCGCATCCCCTTCCAGGACCGGGGCGCCGTGAAAGGAGTGCTTCTCCGAAGGATCCGGAATCAGCCCCTGGAGGAAGGCGATGCGCTTGATAAGTTCGGAAAGCGCTTGCAGAGTCAGCAAGAAGAATCCGGCGGGAATCATGAGCCGCGCTGGCCAGCGTATGAGCCCGCCCGCGTTCGCTGACGTCTCGCCGCTATTCCAGGCGTTCATGAAGAGCGGCCAGGAGGACCACATGAGATACAAGGTCACGGGCAACAGAAACACCACCGTGCCGAAAATATCGATCCAGGTCTGGGTGCTCCGCGAGAAACGGCTGGCCACGACATCGATGCGAATGTGCTCGTTATGCAAAAGCGTGTAGCCCGAGCATAACAGGAACACCATGGCGAACAAGTACCACTGCAACTCCAGCCAAGCATTGGAACTGATGTTCAACGCGTAACGCGACATGGCATTGAAAGAGCTCACCAGCACGCAAGCCAGTACCAGCCACATTATGGTGCGGCCAACCTTTTCGTTGAGCGCGTCGATGGCGCGCGATATGAATAACAGCATGTTCATGTTGGGTCCCTAGTTATCGTTCTAAGATCGCTAGCCATCCCTTGGCCAGCGCCGGGCTGGGATTGTTCTGCCTGCGCCCGTGAAGACTCCCCATGGCGCGGCGGCGGATTGTCGCATGATCCGCCGCCTTGTATACCATTGGGTGTATTTTCTTCCGGTCCCGTGAAGTTATGGTAACGGTATTGTTCACCCGGCAACGGAGAAGCACCATGGGAAATCTTGACCAGCGAAGCGGCGGGCGAGCCCCAGCCACGGCTGCCAAGGCATCCGTCCTCGCGCGCGGACCAGCAATGGTAGCGAAATCCCGCCGCCATGATAGGATGCCCCCGGCTCAACTCGAACAACAATCGATGCCCTCGCCCATAACGGCCGTGGAGGAGTACGGCCTGACCGCCTCCGAGAAAGGGGTACTGGACTTGGCAGCCCGCGGCTACCAAAACTCCGAGATCGCCCAGCGCCGCCACGTGAGCGTCGGTACGGTGAAAGCGCAGATGCACAGCATCTTCGAGAAGCTGGGTACGCGCAACCGCTTCGAAGCGTCTCTGCTGTACCGCATCGCGCTGAGCGTGGATCTGGACGAGCAACGCCGCGCCGAGGAAGGCGAGTTCGATTTCAGCTGGCTCAACCAGGTAGCGCTCACCATGGAGCGCTGGCCCAAGTGGCATGTGCTGTTTCAGCAGGGCGAACCAGGCGAGAAGCTCTACTACATCACCCAAGGGAACATTCGCCTGAAGGAAAAAAAGAACGTCATCATGGGGCCGCGCGATCTGTTCGGCGAGATCGCGGTGTTCACCCCTGGGCACCGCCTAACCTTCACCGCCATTTGCGAGACCGATGTGAGAGTGCTCACCATGACTCGCGAACAAGTGCGCCGCTGCTACCTGGTATATCCGCAGTTCGCCATCTACATCCTGTTCAGCATCATTCGGCGGCTCATGGCGGACCGCACCTGAAAAGTTGAGTACACTTCCTTCCCCTCGATTTCCGCGAAGGAAGTGACCATGACGGCTACCACTGCGAAGCGCTCGGCATCCGGATACGATCTCAGCCCGGTCAGCGGCAGGGAGCGCGACGAGCTTGCGCGCAAACTCACGCCCGAGGAACGCTACATCTTGCTGGATCACGGTACCGAGCGGCCCTTCTGCGGAATCTTGCTCAACCAAAAGCAAGACGGCGTCTATGCCTGCAAACTGTGCGGGCTACCTTTGTTCCAATCGGGATCCAAGTTCGAGTCCCACTCGGGGTGGCCCAGCTTCTACGAACCTTTCGATGCGGAGCATATCCGCGAGATCCGCGATACCAGCCATGGCATGGTCCGCACCGAAATTCGGTGCGCGCGCTGCGACGGGCATCTCGGCCACGTATTCCCCGATGGTCCTCCGACGACCCACCAGCGCTACTGTTTGAATTCCGCGTCCATGGACTTCTTTGTCGAAGGCACGCAACCCGCCGCCGGCTAACCTCAAAACATGGCTGGCCCGCTATCGCGCCTTCCCTACCCATACCGGAACGAGCACGCCGTCGTCACCGGCTTACTGGCCGGCCTTGGCGGCTACATTGATTGGACTTCGGTGGCATCCCAGGCGAAGCCCTGGGTGCAAGGGGTGCGGGAGCACCCGGCGCCGTTCTGGGTGTTGGAGTCCCTGCTAAAGGAATACCCCATCTCCAGCGCGGAAGGGCTGGCGTTGATGCGCTTGTCCGAAGCGCTGCTACGAGTGCCCGACGCGGAAACCGCCATGTTGCTTACAGCGGACCAATTGCGCGGCGCGGATTTCAAGGATGGATCGCAAAGCGTGCTGGCCAGCCTATCTTCGGCCGCCATCGCGTTATCGAATACCCTACTTCCAGATGCTGAACACCCCGGCATGCTGCAACGCCTGGGCGCCCAGACTGTTGTGGCCGCCGCCGTGCGCGGCATTCAACTGCTAGGCAGACAATTCGTATTGGGCCGCGATATGAGCGAAGCGTTGGCCCACGCGGATGCGCAGCGCGGCCGGTTTCCCCCGCCGCTATTCAGTTTCGACATGCTGGGCGAGGGGGCTCGCACGGAGCAAGATGCGCGGTGCTACTTTGCGTCTTATCGGTCGGCGATCGCGGCCATAGCCGCGCACGGCACCCACGGCGTGCTGGACGAAAATGACGGCATCTCCATCAAACTTTCCGCCTTATTCTCGCGTTACGAGGCCGCCCATCATGGCCGTGTGATGGCAGAACTGCTGCCTAGCGTGGTGGTGCTGGCGGATGCGGCGGCCGCCGCGAACATCAATCTCACCATGGATGCCGAAGAGAGCGACCGGCTAGAGCTCTCCCTGGATGTGCTGGAGGCCGTGGCGCGTCATGCCGCGCAAGAACATCCCCATTGGCGCGGCCTGGGCCTGGCCGTGCAAGCCTATCAAACACGCGCGCTGGACGTCGTGGAGGAGGTGGCACGGCTAGCGCGCAAACACGCGCCTGGTGAAGGGCGCCTATTGGGACGGCGAAGTCAAACGCGCCCAGGAACTTGGGCTGGAGAGCTATCCCGTCTTTACGCATAAGCACCACACCGATGTGGCTTATCTTGCGTGCGCACGTGCGTTGATGCTGGAAAAAGACGGCATCTATCCGCAGTTCGCCACGCATAACGCGGGAACCATCGCCGCCATTCTGCAAATCTCCCGCACGCTGAAAGCCCCTTTCGAGATGCAACGCCTGCACGGCATGGGCGAAGGAATCTATCGCGAAGTGCTGCATCACGAACCCGGTCTGCCGCTTCGCATCTATGCGCCCGTGGGCGAGCACCGCGATCTGCTCGCTTATTTGGTGCGCCGCTTGTTGGAGAACGACGCCAACTCGTCCTTCGTGCACCAGCTCGCGGACGATGCGCTTGACGCCGGGGCACTGCTCGCCTCCCCGCTACGCGCCGCCACCACGCCAGGGCAAATTCTGCCGCGCCATCTATATTCGGACCGCGCAAACTCCAGGGGATTCGACTTGACCTGTATGGAGCACCGCCAGCCGTTGCTCGATGCGCTGTCCGCGGTAGAGGTACCCCGTATAGCGATGAGCACGCCCGAAGACGCGCTTACCGCCATGCACTCGTTGCATGCCGCATGGGCGCCATGGAACGCCACCGCGCTGTAGGTTCGCACCGGTGTACTAAACCGGGCGGCGGATGAGCTCGAAAAGAGATTCGACCGCTTCGCGGCACTGCTGGTTAAGGAAGGGCGCAAGACCTTACCCGACGCCCTCTCCGAAGTACGCGAGGCGGTGGACTTTTGCCGCTATTACGCAGGTCTTGCCCTGCGGCAACTCAAGCCCGTGGCACTGCCAGGTCCCACGGGAGAGAGCAACGAATTGCGGTTGCGTGGCCGAGGGGTTTTCGTGTGCATTTCGCCGTGGAATTTTCCACTAGCCATCTTCGCCGGACAGGTGGTGGCAGCGCTGGTGGCGGGGAACACCGTGGCGGCCAAGCCAGCGGAGCAAACGCCCGCGGTCGCGAGCGCCTTTGTCGCGCTCCTGCACGAAGTAGGTATCCCGCAAGATGCGTTGATCTTGGTGCACGGCGCGGGCGATGTCGTGGGCGCCGTGTTGGTCGCCCATGAGCACTGCGCGGGCGTGTGATTCACGGGATCGGTGCAAGTGGCCAGACAGATTCAGCGCGCGCTGGCCGCCAAGACTGGTCCCATCGTTCCACTCATCGCCGAAACGGGGGGCCTCAACGCCATGATCGTGGATTCCACCGCGTTGCCCGAGCAGGTGGTGGACGCGGTGCTGCAATCGGCCTTCCGTTCCGCCGGCCAGCGCTGCTCGGCGCTGCGCTTGCTGTGCCTGCACGAAAGCGTTGCGGATGCGATGACCACCATGCTCGCCGGTGCCATGCAACAACTCGTGGTGGGCGATCCGCGCGAATGGTCCACGGACGTGGGCCCGGTCATCGATGGCGAGGCACACGCGAATTTGCGAGGCCATGTAGAGCGCCTGCAACGCGAATCCCGTTTAGCGGGCAGCACACCCATGGCGGAAGCCCTCGGCACCACCCATATCATGCCCGTGGCCTTCGAAATCGCGCGAGTGGCGGATTTGAAGGAGGAGATTTTCGGCCCCGTGCTGCATATCGTTCGCTGGCGCGGTGCCATCGATGAATTGATCGATGAAATCAATGAACTGGGATATGGGCTCACGCTGGGCATCCAAACCCGAATCGATAGCCGCGCCCGGTACATCGCACGCAGAATCCGCGCGGGAAACGTCTACGTCAACCGCAACATGACCGGCGCGGTGGTGGGCGTGCAACCCTTCGGCGGCGAGGGCTTGAGCGGCACCGGCCCCAAGGGCGGCGGGCCGCACTATCTACCGCGCTTTTGCGCCGAGCAAACGCTCACCATCAATACCGCGGCGGCCGGGGGCAACGTGGCGCTGCTGGCCGGAACGGCAGCGCCCCCTAAATCCGCTTGGCGATGATCTTCCATTCGGCGCTAGTCACCGGTGTGATGGATAGGCGGTTTCCTCGTTGCAATACGCGCATGCCCGCGAGCGCACCGAGGGTGCGCATCTCGGCGAGGCTGAGAAGGCGGGTCTTGCGCAGGAAGGTGACGTCCACGTGCACCCAGCGCGGATGGTCTCGCGTGGATTTTGGATCGTAGTATTTGCTTTCGGGATCGAACTGCGTCGCGTCGGGATAGGCGAGGCGGCTCACCTTCATGATGCCCGCGATGCCGGGTTCCGGGCAACTGGAGTTATAGAAGAAGGCTTCATCGCCCGCGCGCATCTCGCCGCGCATGAAGTTACGCGCCTGGTAGTTGCGTATTCCGGTCCAAGGCGAGGTTTTTTTCGGTGCCGCCGCCAGGTCCTCGATGCTGAATTCATCGGGCTCCGACTTCATGAGCCAGTAGTTCATAGGCGGATGTTAATAGGCAAATGCCCGCGATAGTGGAGCCCCCCCGCGAATGCCGTCAGACCGTGACTCTTGAACCTGCGGTTCAAGATCGGCCGCTTTCCGAGCACCTAAGGCACATCCGGCGAGGGACGCGCACACTGGCACTACATTGGGCCGCGGCCTAGTTTCCTACTTGGTTCGAAGAATTTACGGCCTATACAAACACCGCAGGGAGCAAGTCGTGAAGCTGGATGGCGCCGCCCGTTGTTCGGGCACGAACTGCCTTGAATTACTCGAACAACTCTTCCTGCGGCGCCACGGCGGAGTCGATATTAGCCGCCATCGAAATCATTCTACGTCGAAACTCGCCGATGTCAAAACCCGCGTCGATGCGGGTGGAAAGATACTCGTGCGCGATGTTGAGCGCGGCCATGATGGCGATGCGCTCGTTGCCGATCACCTTGCCCTCGGCGCGGATTGCCTGCATCTTCGCATCGAGGTAATCCACCGCCTTGAGCAGGCCTTCCTTTTCCTCGTCCTTGCAATTGACGCGAAAAGACCGTCCCAATATGCTGACGTCCATTCCCGGCTGGGGCGCTACTCGTCCTCGGGAATTCGGCTGAGGATCGTCTCCAGGCGCTCCTTGGCGTTGGAAATCTTCTCGGAGAGCTGCTTGTTGTCGCTTTGGCTCGCCGCTAGTTGCTGGCGTAGATCGTTGTTGTCGTGGCGTAGACGTTGGCATAGTTGGACCAGTTGGTTGATTTTGCCTTCGAGGTTGGTGATCTCACTTTCCATGGCCGCACTATAGTGAGAGCCGGCCGTAAAATCAACCGCTAGCTCTGACCCTGGCGCTACGGCGTGATTTCCGCTCTTTTGTACGTATTCGTTCCTAGGCTAAAATGCCTGCCGCGATGAGGTGCTCGGTCCGAATCCATCGGGCCAGAGTGAAACGGGAATCAGGTGCGGAAATTATCCAAAGCCTGTACTGCCCCCGCAACGGTAAGTAGTTAGAAACCGCTTCCATCCTTGACCACTGTGGAGGTCTTCAAGAATCCATGGGAAGGTAAGGCGGTTTGAAGAGAGCGATCTCTTCAACCTACCAGTCCGGAGACCGGCCTCCTCGCCAACCCTGAACGCCGCGGTGGGCAGCGGGGGCTTTCGATCATTCGTTTCGAAGTCCTCTCATGCCCTCGAAAACCTATCCAGATAGGGATAGCGCCGCGTTCTTTTCATAATCGTTTGGCGCGTGCGGCGGGCACGCTTACGCAGGAGAGTGCCGTGCGAGTGAAATACTTAATCCCCCTATTTTTTTCCCATGCTGGCGTAGCGCAAGACAATACGCCTGCCGAGCCTGTCACTGACGAAGTGGTCATTACAGCGACGCGATTCGAGGAGCATAATCCTTCCGTGCCCATGCTGCAGGTGATCGGGAAAAAGGAAATCGAGGCAAGCGGCCAGCGCTTCTTGCCGGACTTGCTTCAATTACAAAGTGGCATTTCCGTGCGGGACAACACGGGCAGCCCAGACAAGCAGGTGGACATGCGCGGATTCGGCGTCACGGGAGACCAGAATACCGTGATCCTCATCGATGGCCAGCGTTTGACGGAGAATGAACTGGCCTCGGCGAACTGGTCGGCTATTCCCATCAGTAGTGTGGAGCGCATCGAAATCATTCGCGGCGGCGCGGCTGTGCTTTACGGTTCGGGCGCCACGGGCGGGGTCATTAACGTGATCACCAAGAAGCCCGCGCCCGGCGCGCGCGCGGCCCAAGTGTCGGCCGGATTAGGCAACCATGCCACCACGGATGTACGGGCCAATGGCACCATCGCGAGCGACGTTCTAGGGATGACGCTGGCCTTGAACCGCTACGATAGCGACAACTTCCGTGTAAACAACGAAATCTCTCAAACAGGGCTTAACGTCGGTTTCGATTCGCTAAATGCCGGCCCCCTGGTTTCCGTGCGGTTCGCCGCTGAAGAGCAGGATCTTCGCTTGCCCGGCGCGAGAAGCCGGGCGCAGTTGATCACGGACCGGCGCGGTACGGCTACACCCGATGACTTCTCCAGGCGCGACAGCAAGCGCGTGGGTTTGACGGGAATCGTACCCGTGGCTGGCGGCGAGTTCCGCGCCGATTTGAGTTACCGGAATCGCGACACGTCGTCTTTTCAGATTGGAACCAACGTGGAGGCGAAATCCGAGGCCTTTGCCGTGTCGCCTCGCGTCCGGCTACCCTTTCATCTCGGCGCGGTGGAATATGCATTCACCGCAGGTGTGGATTGGGACCGGTGGGATTACCAAAGCAACCGGGTTTCAACCTTCTCCACCACGGATCTTGCCTCCACACAGGAGAACCGTGCCGTGTATGCGCAAAACACCTTCAGCTTCCCCAGCCTCACCACCCTCATCTTGGGCGGGAGAGCGCAGAAGGTGGAGTACGAAGCGCGCGACGCAGCCAGCGCCCAGCCATACGCCGCGGGTAGCCAATCGCGCAACCTGCAAGCCTATGAAGTCCAAGTGAAGCAAGCGTTCGGCGAGAGTTGGGTAGCCTATGGAAAGCTGGGCCAGAGTTTTCGCCTGGCCACGGTGGATGAGGTGTATGCCCCCTTTGGAGGACCTAGCTTCGACGCCATCGTAACTTTCCTGGGGCCACAGAAGTCCCACGACCGTGAAGTTGGGTTGCAAATGAAGCGGCGGCGTGTGCAGGGCAGGTGGGTGGCTTACCACATGAATCTCACCAACGAGATTCACTTCGATCCGGTCACTTTTTCCAACACCAATTATCCGCCCTCGCAGCGCTACGGGTCCGAGTTCGATGTGGCCTGGCGGCTATCCGATCGATTCGTGATTCCCGGTAACGCCACTTATACGCGAGCGAAATTTCGCTCGGGTAGCGTTGGCGGCACGGATGTATCAGGCAAGGAGTTGCCGCTGGTGCCGCGCTACAAGGCCAACATCGGCTTATTGTGGAACGCGGCGGACACGGTCTCCGGCGGCGTGAGTTTGAACTGGGTGGGCGAGCAGCGCTTCGATAACGATGAATCCAACACCTTCGCGGACAAGATACCGGCCTTCGCCACGGTGGATACACGCCTTGGCGCGCGCTTCGGCCCCTGTCTTCTCTCCGGAGAGATTCGCAACCTGCTCAATGAGAAGTACTACACCTATGGGGTGAGGTCCCTCTCCTCCTTGAACTTCAACGCCTATCCGGCCGCGGAAAGATCTTTTCTTGTGACGGGGCAATGCCGGTTCTGACAGACAACGCGCCGGACCCTTCCACCGAACCGTTGACCGGCGCGATGGCGCGTTCTATATCAGGCACCGGATGCCAGCAAGCATCCGGCAATTGAATAACAAGCCGGGTCCGCCGGACCTGGATGTGCTCGAGCCGCAAGCAAATAATGGAGGAGTCCATGATTTTCCGTAATCGTCTGGCATTCATCGCATCTGGCCTGGCCGCCGCGGCATTCGCCTAGGCACCAGCCTTTTCGCAAGTCCAAAAACTAGGCAAGGGCGAAGGCGTCGTGGACATCGTCGCCTGGCCCGGCTATATCGAGCGCGGCGAGACCGACAAGAATTTCGACTGGGTTACCGATTTCGAGAAGAAGACCAGCTGCAAGGTGCGCGTGAAAACCGCGAATACCTCCGATGAGATGGTGGCCTTGATGAACGAAGGCGGGTTCGATCTGGTCACGGCCTCGGGCGATGCCTCCATGCGCTTGGTCGTGGGAAAGCGCGTGCAGGAGGTCAACACCAAGCTCATCCCCAGCTACAAGAACGTCGATCCGCGCCTGCAAGACGCACCGTGGCATACGGTAGGGAGCAAGCACTACGGCGTACCTTACCAATGGGGTTACAACGTACTGGCCTACAACACCAAGGTCTTCTCCTCGCCGCCCAAGAGCTGGGAAGTGGTATTCAAGGAGATGGATCTGCCGGACGGCAAATCCAACAAAGGCCGGGTGCAAGCCTTCGACGGCCCCATCTACATCGCCGATGCGGCGCTCTACTTGATGAAGACCAAACCCGAGTTGGGGATCAAGAATCCCTACGAGTTGGATGACAAGCAGTACAAGGAGGCGCTCGGTCTTTTGCGCGCGCAGCGCAAACTGGTCTCGCGCTATTGGCACGATGCCTTCGTCCAGGTGGACGACTTCAAGAACGAAGGGGTAGTGGCCTCTTCTTCATGGGGCTTCCAGGTGAATCTGCTGCAAGGCGAGAAGCAGCCCATCGCCAGCGTTGTTCCCGTGGAAGGCGCCACGGGCTGGGCGGACACCACCATGATGCACGCCAACGCCGAACACCCGAATTGCGCCTATATGTGGATGGAGCACTCGCTCAATAACAAACTGCAGGGTGACTTGTCGGCTTGGTTCGGTTCCGTGCCCGCGGTTCCCGCAGCCTGCAAGGGCAACAAGCTGTTGACCGACGAGGGCTGCGCCACCAACGGTTATAACGAATTCGACCGCATCTGGTTCTGGCGCACGCCGGTGGCCAACTGCGGCGGCGGGCGTACCTGCGTGCCCTACTACCGCTGGGTCACCGACTACATCGCCATTCTGGGCGGCCGCTAGATTTCGCATACGATCAAGGCCGGTGAGAGCACTCACCGGCCTTGTGGTATTTAGTCCAGACCATGGCCGAGACTTCAGCCCCCGCGGTACGCTTCACGGGCGTGTCCCGCTATTTCGGCGAGGTACGAGCCATCGACCAGATCTCCATGCAGATCGCCGATGGAGAGTTCTTTTCCTTGCTGGGTCCATCGGGTTCGGGTAAGACTACCTGCCTGAGACTCATCGCGGGCTTCGAGCAGCCCGACGCCGGCGAAATCGAAATCCATGGCCAAGCCGTGGCGGGTGTGCCTCCCTACGAACGCGACGTCAACACGGTGTTTCAAGACTACGCGCTGTTTCCCCACATGAGCGTGGGAGAGAACGTGGAGTACGGGTTGATGATCCGCAAGGTAGCGCCCGCGGAGCGCCGCCGCCGCGCCGCCGAGATGCTCGAACTGGTGAAGTTGAGCGGTTCGTCGGGCCGAAAACCCAGCCAGCTTTCGGGCGGCCAGCGCCAGAGAGTGGCCTTGGCACGCGCGCTGGTGAACCGGCCCCGCGTGTTGTTGCTGGACGAGCCCCTGGGTGCCCTGGATCTCAAACTGCGCGAGCAAATGCAGGTGGAGTTAAAGGCGCTGCAACGGCAGGTGGGCATCACTTTCATCTATGTCACCCACGACCAGGGCGAAGCACTGGCCATGAGCGACCGCGTGGCGGTGTTCAACCACGGGTGCATCGAACAAGTGGGTGCGCCCGGCGATATTTACGAGCGCCCGGCCACCAGTTTCGTGGCGGGCTTCGTGGGCATCTCCAATGTGTGCGAAGGAGAACTCGCCCTGCGGCTCAGCGGCGGCACCCAGCCCTTCATCATCCGCCCCGAGAAGATTCGTCTGGCCGATCCGCTGGCTCTTGCGCTGGATTCCTGGCGCTCCGCGACCGGTGTGGTCGAGTCCCTCGTCTATCTGGGCGCGGCCACGCGCTACAACGTCGTGCTCGAAGGTGGCGGCCGCCTGAGCGCCCTGCGCCAGAATTCCAATGAACCCTGCGAGGGACCCAAGCAAGGCGAGCGCACGCGGTTGACCTGGCAACCCAAGCACGAACATCCGCTGCGTGGCACGGCGCCATGAGCGCTGCGAACGCGGCGCCCCCAGGCATGTGGCATCGCGCCTCCAATGCTTTGTATTTGCATCCGCGAGCGCTTCTATTTTTGCTGCTCACCCCGCCATTGCTCTGGCTGGGAATCATCTATCTGGGGTCGTTGTTCGCGCTCCTTGCACAGAGCTTTTTTTATATCGACGAGTTTTCCGGGTTGGTGGTACGCGAGTTTTCCATCATCACGTGGGGGCAGCTCGTCACGCTGTCCAATTTCGACATCATCCTGCGAACCACCGCCATGGCCGCGGTGGTTACGGTGGCCGCGGCCCTGCTCGCTTTTCCCCTGGCTTTCTACATGGTGCGCCACGCCAGCACTCGCATGAAGGCGTTGCTCTACGTCGGCGTGATGCTGCCCCTGTGGTCGAGTTATCTGGTGCGTGTGTACTCCTGGAAGTTGATCTTGGCTAAGGAAGGCATCATTACATGGCTGGCGGAGAACCTCGGCCTGCTGTGGCTGCTGGAAGGAATACTCGCGATCCCTGTAATCGGCGGACCGTCTCTCTCCACTTCCGACATCGGTACCTTTCTCGTATTTCTCTACGTGTGGCTGCCCTTCATGGTGCTGCCCATCGTGGCCGCGCTAGAGCGTGTTCCGCCTTCTTATATCGAGGCCTCCGCGGACCTCGGCGCCAATCCTCGCCAGACCTTTCGCCGCGTGATATTTCCGCTAACGCTTCCCGGCGTGATCGCGGGTTCCATCTTTACCTTCTCCTTGACCCTGGGCGATTACATCATCCCAGGGATCATCGGGACCTCCCATCCTTTCATCGGCCAAGCGGTCTACGCGCACCAAGGAACGGCGGGAAACATCCCCATGGCCGCCGCGCTCACTATCGTGCCCATCGCCATCATGGCGGTCTACTTGGCCCTCGCCAAACGCATGGGAGCCTTCGATGCGCTCTGAGGCGGGTGCCACGCGGGGAAAGGCGGGGCGTGGCACCGGGGCAGGCTGGGCGTTGAAGCTGGGCGCTTTGCTCACTGTATTGTTCTTGCACATCCCCTTGTTTTTCATTTTTCTCTACGCCTTCAGCTCGGACGCGAAGACCTTCAGCTTCCCACCGCCGGGCTTCACCACCAAATGGTTCGCCATCGCCTGGGAGCGGCAAGACATTCGCGACGCCCTCGCGCTCTCCGTTCAAGTGGGCGCGGCGGCCACGGGTATCGCGCTGATTCTGGGAACATGCGCGGCGGCGGCGGTTTGGCGCTCGAAGTTCTTCGGGCGAGAGAGCATTTCCCTGCTGCTCATCCTGCCCATCGCGCTGCCCGGCATCATCACCGGCATCAGCTTGCGCAGCGCATTGGGATTGATGGAGATTTCCTTCAGCTTCTGGACCATCGTGGTGGGGCACGCCACCTTTTGCGTGGTGGTGGTGTACAACAACGTGCTCGCGCGCTTCCGGCGAACTTCCCACGCGCTCATCGAAGCTTCCATGGATCTGGGCGCCAATGGCTTGCAGACCTTCCGCCATGTAGTCTTGCCCAATATCGCCACGGCGTTGCTCGCCGGAGGAATGCTAGCCTTCGCCCTGTCCTTCGACGAGGTGATCGTGACGACCTTTACCGCGGGCCAGCAGTCCACCTTGCCCATCTGTATGCTGAGCGAATTGGTGCGCCCGCGCCAGCGGCCTGTCACCAACGTGGTTGCGGTATTCGTAATCGCCATCACCTTCATCCCCATCTTGCTCGCGTTCTACCTCACGCGCGATACGCATGAGGTGGCGGGAGCGGGGAAGTGAGGCCTTAATAATTTTCTTAAAGGAGCCACAAAATGAGCAAGGAAGTATTCAATCGCGGTCTCGAAATTCGCAAATCGGTGTTAGGAAAAGAGTACGTGGAGAAGTCTATTGCATCCGCCGACGACTTCAATATGCCGCTGCAGGAATTGGTCACCGAGTATTGCTGGGGCGCCATCTGGGGCCGGGAAGAACTCCCCAAGAAGACCCGCAGCATGCTGAACCTCGCCATGCTCTCCGCGCTCAACCGCCCGCACGAACTGAAAATGCACCTCGCCGGCGCGCTGAGAAATGGCGTGACCAAGACCGAGATCCGCGAGATTCTGCTGCAGGTTGCCATTTATTGTGGCGTGCCGGCGGGCGTGGATGCATTCCGTGTGGCACGCGAGACCTTCGCGGAATTGGACGCAGCGGCGAAGAAGTAGACCGAGTGCCCCGATCGCGAAACAACAAGGAGGATTACTCATGATGCACAAGAGCATGGCAATAGCGGCGTTATCTGGAATGGCGGCGGCATTCGCCATCGGCATCGCGGTCGGGCAGGGTACGCCGCCAACAGAAAACAGGGGCCTAAAGGCGAGTGACCCGGTATTCATCGACCTCACGGACGAAATCGAAATCGTGAAGGGCCGGCAACTGCGCTTGCGTGTCATCACTCTAGAGCCGGGTGGAGTGGCCGCCCTGCACAGCCACAACGGGCGCCCGGCCGTGGCTTATATCTTGGAAGGCACGCTAACGGAGCACATCGAGAACGGCGGCACCCACGAGCGCCGAAAGGGTGAGGCCTGGTCCGAAGGCAAGACCGTCACTCATTGGTCGGAGAACAAAGGCGGCACGCCGGTGAAGCTGGTGGCTGTCGACGTGTTCAAGCCCTGACCGATTGGCGTGGCCGTTGGAGGGACGCTGGGGCGATCAAGATAAGAAAGCGCCGTAACCTAAGCGGCCGGAGAGGCTCGCTTCTCGATTTTCGGAATCGAGCTGTCCATACATGCCCAACTCGGGGCTCGCGATACCCAGATCTTGGCTACCAATTTCCGGGTCATCAAGTGTGCCGGCGCGAACAAAACATTCAAGGTATCTTTACGGGCCGCCGTCGGCTCCTGGTACGAGTGCACATCGGAAGGGCGGCGCACCGTCCGCAAACAGGAAGGTCTATGGAAATAGAGAGAGTACTTAGCGGCGATCGCCGCATGGAAATGTGGGCCTTTGAGTGGGATATGACCCATACTACGGGACGGAAGGCCAACCGAAAGTTTATCGGCTACGAACAGCCCGTGCGCTCCGCACAGGATCAGGCGGCAGTCGTGCAGGAGGCTGGCGACGAGGAGGTCATATCCGCTGCTCGTGCGGCCTACTGCGACGAGTTTCTGAGAGCGCTGCCGGAGGGCTACAACACCTTTCTCGGCGAGCGCGGCGTGCGCCTCTCGGGAGGGCAGCGCCAGCGCATCGTGCAAGCCGCATTGGAAGCGGCCATGCGAGACCGCACGACCCTCGTCATCGCCCACCGCCTCGCCACGGTGCAAAGGGCGGATCGCATTGTGGTGCTAGACCATGGCATGATCGTGGAGGAGGGGACGCACGCTTCCCTGGTGGCCTCGAACTGGATGTATGCGCGGCTGGCCGCTTTGCAATTCAACGACTGAAGCCGTTCAATAACTGGCGCGAGGGGCGAGGCGATGAACCAGAATGCCGTTGTCCGCGTGTGTGGCCTGTGTCTTGGCGGCGGCAAGCAACTGGTCTTCGGCACAGGGGCAAGAGCCCCCACCGGCCCAGCGTGGTAGCGGTAGACCGGCATCCGCACCTGCTAAGTCACAACGAGAGGGTGGATCCAACGAGCGGTTAAGAAGTTCTTGTCCATGGCCGATATCAAGCGCGCATCACTTACGCCGCCGCTTTCCTGGGGCGAAAGCGATGGCCGAGTTGGCGTGTTATCCTTTTTTCATAGAGGCTATGCCACTAGCGCCTAGAGCGGAGAATTTTCGCAGGTTTTACCGAGGAATCGCAGGGTACGTGGATGGAGGGAGAGGGCGATGAGTAGACAGTTGATGATTACCTACTACGCTGACCGCGAGCTGTTGGGCTTGGTGTCCGATGAGGATTACGAAGCCTTCAAGGACCTTCTGCTGGGGGCCCTGCACAACGAGTGGCCCAAAGCCGGTGTGAACGTGGACGACGCCGAGCACGCTTACGTCGAGGTTGAACTTGCTCCCGGTGCCAAAGGGGAAGCCCCTCTGGACGAACAAGCTCGCGCGGACGTCGAAGCGCGTGTGATCGAGATCGCCAACGACGTGATCGACACGCGGGAGTGGGCGACGGAAGACACCGAGAGCTACGACGAGGAATACGAAGAGGAGATCGAGGAGCGCCGCTTAGGCGAGGACCGCGAGGACTACTAAACGGGCTTGGCCCGCGGGCCCTGCCGTCAAGAATTCCGCCTCCGTGCCGAAATAATACCCTGTCATAACGGCGCGCAGATAGGGGGTAAGATGATTCCGGGCAGCGAATTGGATTTTCTGCGCGGTGCCGCTGGGCAGTACCCGGCGGCCCAATTTCTTCAAGGTCCCTTAAACCTTTCCGCTCTCGCTAATGGCGGGAGCGAACTCCAGGCACCCCCTCCGGGCGACTCCTCCGAGGTCAACCTGTCCGATGCTTCCAAGTTGCTTGGCCTTATGGATTCCGATGGCGGCGGCTCGGCGTCTTTGCTGAGTGCTTTCAGCGCTCTCGTGGAGAAGCTGGCGGGCCAGAAGGTTTTCAGCCTAACCGTGGACTCCCAAAAACTCGAAACGAGTTACTTCACCCTGGATACGGTCAAGGAGCGCTTACGAGTGGGTGCCGGCGCCTCGCCCCTGGACTACCGGTACAGCGCGTTTCATGCCGAGGCGCAGACTTTGTCTTATTCCGCGCAAGGAACGCTTACGCTGGAGGATGGTACGAAGCTTCAATTCAGCTTTCAACTGGAGGCCGCCCAAGTCTATGTGGAGGAGACCCAGGCACGGGTACGAATAGACGGCTCGTGGTTGCCCGCCGCCCAGAATGCGGCCAGCCCGGGTATGTCGGTCCGCTCTCGCGACAATGGGGCCGACATCGCTCTCGATCATCATGGTGTAAGACAGCTCCTGGACGGCTTGGCGCTCCCAGGGCACCGGCACGCCTATGGCCATGACAAGCGAGACGCTGTGCTACAAGACGGCTAGTTCTTTCGCAGCCGCCGCGCGAACACTTCCATTTCCTTGGCGGCCTGTTTATCGCCCTTGGCCTGCGCGACGCCGATGCCTTGCTCATAGGCCGATAAAGCTTCTTCCTTGCGGCCACAATCGGTGAGCGCGCGCCCTAGCAGCTTCCATGCGGCCGAGTATCCAGGGTCGAGTGCCACGGCACGTTGCAAATGACTCACCGCCTGGCTTGGTTGCTCCAGCTTGAGATACTCGCTCCCGATGCCAAAGCGCAGCAGCGCGTTGTCCTTGCCATTCTCTAGCATCTTGAGAAAGTTGGCGAGGGCGGACATTACAACTCAACGCGGCTGCCCAGTTCGACCACGCGGTTGGTGGGAATCTTGAAGAATTCCGTGGCGTCCGCCGCATTGCGCGACATCACGGCGAAGAGCTTCTCGCGCCATAGCGCCATGCCGGGTTCGTGGTGAGTGGGCACCAGGGTCTGGCGGCTCAAGAAGAATGAGGTTTCCATCACGCCGAATTCGAGACCCTTGGGCTTGCACAGTTCCAGCGCCCTGGGCAAATCTGGCTCATCCTTGAAGCCGTAGTGCACGATCAGCTTGTAGAACTCGTGACCAATGGGGATGATATCCACGCGCTGGGCATCGGGCACGTGCGGTATGTCCTCGCTCACCACCGTCAGCAAAACGATGCTCTCGTGCAGCACTTTGTTGTGATTCAGGTTGTGCAGCAGCGCGTGTGGCACGCCTTCCTGCGTGGCGGTGAGGAATACGGCGGTGCCCGCCACGCGCTGCGGGGGATGCAGCATCAGGCTCTTGATGAAGGGCTCCAGCGCGATAGACCCCGGATGTAGGCGCTCGAACAAGAGCGCACGCCCGCGCTTCCAAGTGGCCATGAGGGTAAAGGCCACGAGACCCACGACAAGGGGAAACCAGCCCCCATCGAGTATTTTCGTGGCGTTGGCGGCGAGATAGGGGATATCGATGCACAAGAACAAGCCGGCGACGAGCGCGGCTCGCCATCGCGCCCATTTCCATAGTTTGCGCATGATGAAGTAAGCCAGTATGGAATCCACCGTCATCGTGGCGGTGACCGCGATGCCGTAGGCCCCCGCCAATGCACTGGAAGACCCGAAGCCCAGCACCAGGCCGATCACTGCGACGTATAGTCCCCAGTTGATCCAGGGCAGGTATACCTGTCCGATGGCTTCCTCCGACGTGTGCCGGATCAACATCCTCGGGCAATAACCCAATTGGATCGCCTGCCTTGTGAGCGAATAGGCGCCGGAGATGGTGGCTTGCGAAGCGATGACGGTGGCCAGCGTGGCCAGGACCACCATCGGGTAGAGTGCCCAATCTGGGACGAGATGGAAAAACGGATGCTGCAAGGCTTGGCTATCGTGCAACAGCAAGGCGCCTTGGCCGAAATAATTGAGCAAGAGCGCGGGAAACACGAAGAAGAGCCAGGCCATGCGTATGGGCCGCCGGCCAAAGTGCCCCATGTCGGCATACAGGGCTTCCGCTCCTGTGACGCACAGCACCACCGCACCCAACGTCAAGAAAGCTGCGTAACCGTTGGCAAGGAAGAACCGCCAGGCGTGGAGCGGGTTTATCGCGGCAAGGACGCCTGGCTCCAGCGCGATGTTGATGACACCCAGGATGCTTAGCACCGTAAACCAGAGCACCATGACGGGGCCGAACAAGGCGGCAACCTTGGCTGTCCCCAATTGCTGGAAGGTGAACAGCCCCGTGATAACCAATAAGGTAAGCGGGATTACGTAAGGTTTTAGCAGGGGTGTGGCGACTTCCAGCCCTTCCATGGCGGATAGCACCGAGATGGCCGGAGTAATCATCCCGTCGCCATAGAACAGCGCCGCACCGAAAATCCCCAGCGCCATGAGCTTGGCGCGGCCGCCTTTTTCGCTACTGGCGCCGCGCAACACCAGCGCCATCAGCGCCATGATGCCGCCTTCGCCGCGGTTGTCCGCCCTCATCATGAAGGCCACGTACTTGATGGTGACGATGGCCACCAAGGACCAGAACATTAGCGAGAGAACCCCCAGGACATTGCCGTGATCGAGGGCCAAACCGTGCGCGGGACTGAAGGCTTCCTTGAGGGCGTAGAGCGGGCTGGTCCCGATATCGCCAAACACAACGCCCACCGCACCCACCGCCAGCGTGAGAGCGCTGGCCTTGTGGCCATTGGAGCCGTGGGCGGAAGAGGTCATGAAGAGAGTTTTTGGGAGATGGAATTTCCGCGGCGGCGCATCATAGCATTGAACCCGCGACCCACGGGGCTTTGCGAGCAGCGCCTTTGTCCTTACCATTGCCGGACAGCAACCGTCTCGAACTTGCGCCTGAGGCCGCGGGGAAAGCCGTACCTCAACGCGAAGCGCCCCGGCCCTTAATCCAACGAATGCAGTGAAAATCGCTCCCGCCAACCCTGGCCACGACCTCACGCCGCTCCATTGGGTGGCTGAGTCCGTTCGAGAAAAACTCGAACGGATGGGTATTCATACAGAGCAGGATCTCCTCTTGCACCTGCCGCTGCGATATGAGGATGAAACCCAACTCCACGGGCTTAGCGATGCACCGGTAGGCGTCGCGGTGCAAGTGGAAGGTGTCGTGGTCGGCCAAAAAATTCAACCGCGTCCGAGGCGCATGCTGTTATGTACCCTGGAAGTGGATGGCGAACCCTTGCAACTCCGCTTCTTTCATTTCTATCCGAGCCAGATCAAGCAACTCGCCACGGGAAATCGCTTGCGCGTCATGGGCGAGGTGCGAAGGGGATTCTTCGGCGCCGAGATGGCCCATCCGCGCTACCGGATCGTGCGGCAGGGCGAGGCGTTGCCCGCCGGTCTAACGCCGGTGTATCCCACAACCGCCGGGTTGTCGCAACGCATCTTGCGCCAGCTCATCGAGCGCGCGTGGGATGACGTGGATGTGAGCGACACTCTCCCGCCAAATCTCGCGGATGATTTGGGGCTCCCACCGCTGGAAAGCAGCCTGCGCCTGCTGCATTCTCCCGATCCCAAGGTGCCCGCCATGGCGCTGGCGACGCGCACTCATCCGGCGTGGCGGCGCATCAAGTTCGAGGAGCTGCTTGCCTTGCAAATTTCCATGCGCAAGCATCGCCAACGCCGCCAGCGGGCTCGCGCGCAGCCGCTCGCGAGTAACGAATTGCTCGGCGCCCGCCTGCTGGAGAATCTGCCCTTTCAACTCACCGTGGCCCAGCAAGGCGCGCTCGGGGAAATTCGCGCGGATCTCGCGAAACCCCATCCCATGCAACGCATCTTGCAAGGCGATGTGGGAAGCGGCAAGACCATCGTCGCGGCACTCGCGGCGCTGCAAGCCATCGAAAGCGGTGCGCAGGTGGCCGTCATGGCGCCCACGGAAATACTCGCCGAGCAGAACTTCAATAAGTTTCGCGGTTGGTTGAGCAAGCTCGGGCTGGAGGTCATCTGGCTCGCGGGGACCCAGGGCAAGAAGCAACGCCGCGAGGTGCTCGCGCGCGTGGCCTCGGGCGAAGCGCACGTCGCCGTGGGAACCCACGCGCTATTTCAAGAGCAGGTGGAGTTCTCCCGCCTGGGTCTTTGCATCGTGGACGAGCAGCACCGCTTCGGTGTGCAGCAACGCTTGGCGTTGCGGCGTAAAGGTACGGATGGCGTATCGCAGCCGCACCAGCTCATGATGAGCGCCACGCCTATTCCGCGCACCTTGGCCATGAGCTTCTATGCCGATTTGGACGTGTCCGTCATCGGCGAACTGCCTCCCGGCCGAACGCCCATCGTTACCAAGTTGCTGGCCGATACGCGCCGCGAGGAGGTCGAGCACAGAATCCGCGATGCCTGCGTGCAAGGAGGACAAGCCTACTGGGTGTGCCCATTGATCGAGGAGTCGGAGGCCTTGCAGCTCAAGACCGCGCTAGAGACCTTCGAGCGCATTCAGACCACCTTCCCCGAGTTGCGCGTGGGGCTCGTGCACGGCCGCCTCAAGGGCGAGGAGAAAGCAGCCGTCATGGAAGCCTTCAAACAAGGCGCTATCCAGCTCTTGGTCGCCACCACGGTCATCGAAGTCGGCGTGGACGTGCCTAACGCTTCCATGATGGTGATCGAACACGCCGAGCGCATGGGCCTCGCCCAATTACACCAGCTTCGCGGGCGCGTGGGGCGGGGCACGCGGGCGAGCGTTTGCGTGCTGCTCTACCAACAACCCTTGGGCGGGCTGGCACGGGAGCGCTTGCGCATTATTTTCGAGAACACCGATGGTTTCGAGATCGCGCGCGAAGACCTTCGCCTACGGGGCCCGGGCGAACTTCTAGGCGCGCGCCAGAGCGGCATGCCCATGCTGCGCTTCGCCGATTTGAATACAGACGCGGATCTGCTGGAAGCGGCGCGCGAGGCTGCCGCGAGCATGCTTAAAGAGCATCCGGATTTGGCGCGGGCGCACTTACAGCGCTGGTTGGGCGGCAGGCAGGATTACTTGCGCGTTTGAAGGTGCCCGGGAGCCTCTCGAAGCATCCGCTCGCATACAATGAAAAGCATGGACACGACTATGTTCGCGCGCATCAGCGACCGGCTCTATGCTTACGAGAAGCTGATTCGCCTCGACAAGCCTATTGGGACGCTCTTATTGCTATGGCCCACGCTGTGGGCGCTGTGGTTATCCTCCGGCGGGCGGCCGGATTGGGCGGTGGTCTGGATTTTCGTCCTGGGTACCGTGTTGATGCGTTCGGCGGGATGCGCAATGAACGACTTCGCCGACCGGAATTTCGATGGGCGCGTGAAACGTACCCAGGACCGGCCGCTGGCTAGCGGGCGTGTGAGTCCGAAGGAAGCATTGATTGTGGCTGCCGTGCTGGCTTTATTCGCTTTCGCGCTGGTGTGGCAACTAAGGCCGCTGGTAATCAAACTGTCCTTTGCCGCCTTGTCGGTTGCGATGACCTATCCATTCGCGAAGCGATTTATCTCGCTACCGCAAGCCTACCTGGGCGTGGCCTTTGGTTTTGGTATTCCGATGGCGTATGCCGCTCACCAAGATTTATTACCGGCTATGGCCTGGTTACTCCTTGCCGCCAATATTTTTTGGGCCATGGCCTATGACACAGAATATGCCATGGTGGACCGCGACGATGACCTCAAGATCGGCATCAAATCCTCCGCCATTTTGCTGGGCCGGTTCGACGTGGCGGGCGTGATGATGTCTCACGCCCTGTTTTTCGCCCTGTTGGGCTTTGCCGGTTGGTGGCAGCAATATCGCTGGCCTTACTTCGCCGGTTTGGCGTTGGCCGCGGTGCTCGCGGCCATGCAGTATCCGATGATCAGGCAGCGCGGTCGCGACAGGTGCTTCAAGGCCTTTCGCTTCAACAACTGGGTGGGCGGCGCGATTTTCCTGGGCTGCCTGTTCGCATACTGAAAATAAAACGTGCGCTACAAGGATTTGCGCGACTTCATGGCGCGATTGGAAGAACAAGGCGAGTTGAAGCGCATCGGCGCGGAGGTCTCTCCGAATCTGGAGATGACCGAGATATGCGATCGCGTACTCAAGAAAGGGGGGCCGGCTCTGTTGTTCGAGAAACCCAAGGGACACAGCATCCCGGTGTTGGGTAACCTCTTTGGAACCGCGCGCCGTGTGGCCTTGGGTATGGGGGAGGATTCGGTGGAGGCTCTGCGTGAAGTCGGCAAGTTGCTGGCCTTTCTCAAGGAACCCGAGCCTCCCAAGGGTTTGAAGGATGCCTGGGAGAGAATGCCGGTCTACAAGAAGGTGCTGGACATGGCGCCCAAGGAAGTGCGCGGCGCACCGTGCCAAGACGTTGTGTGGGAAGGTAACGATGTGGATCTCGCGCGTTTACCCATTCAGACGTGCTGGCCCGGCGATGTTGGACCGCTCATCACGTGGGGCCTGACGGTCACCAAGGGCCCGCGCAAAACCCGGCAAAATCTGGGGATCTACCGCCAGCAGGTGATCGCGCGCAACAAGGTCATCATGCGCTGGCTTGCGCACCGGGGCGGGGCGCTGGATTTTCGCGATCACCGCGAGGCCAATCCTGGCGAGAAATTTCCGGTGGCCGTTGCGCTGGGCGCGGACCCCGCCACCATTCTCGCCGCCGTCACACCAGTGCCAGATTAGCTCTCGGAATACCAATTCGCGGGACTACTGCGCGGAGGGAAAACCGAACTCACCCAATGCATGGGTTCTGAGTTGCGCGTGCCAGCCAGCGCCGAGATCGTGCTGGAAGGCCACATCGCCGCTGGCGAAACGGCGCTGGAAGGTCCCTTCGGTGACCGCACCGGTTACTACAACGAGCAAGAAGTTTTTCCCGTTTTCACCATCGATCGCATCACCATGCGCCGCGATCCCATCTATCACAGCACCTACACCGGCAAGCCCCCCGACGAACCGTCCGTGCTGGGCGTGGCGCTGAACGAAGTATTCGTGCCGCTGCTCACCAAGCAGTTTCCCGAGATCACCGACTTCTATTTGCCACCGGAGGGGTGCTCCTACCGCTTGGCCGTGGTGAGCATGCGTAAGCAGTACGCCGGCCACGCCAAGCGCGTCATGTTCGGCATCTGGTCTTTCTTGCGCCAGTTCATGTACACCAAGTTCATCGTCGTTGTGGACGAGGACATCGATGTGCGAGATTGGAAGGAAGTCATATGGGCCATTACCACGCGCACCGATCCCGCGCGCGATACCTTGATCGCGGAGAACACGCCCATCGACTATCTGGATTTCGCGAGCCCTGTTTCTGGCCTGGGATCCAAGATGGTAATCGATGCCACCAACAAATGGCCAGGAGAAACTACGCGTGCGTGGGGGAAACCTATCGCGATGGATGCGGGCGTCCTGGCGCGGATCGACGACCTTTGGGAGCGCTTAGGGTTGCAACTGCGTATCGCGCCGTTAGAACCTTAGCACCAAGCTGGCCGATACCAGCGAGACATCCGATTCCCCCACGGTAAATTCATCTCCCAGATTGGGGGAAAATTCGGCGTCCACTCTCAGGGCGAGGTTTCGCTCTAGGCCGATTTCGGTACCCACCCCAAAAACCAGCGACGTGCCGGTAGCATTGGTCTTGGCGCCGTTCACGGTGGTATCGATGTCCCAGAAGAATGCACCGATCTTGGGTTGTACGACGACTTGGTCGTTCAGGCGCAGCTGCACCACACCTTGCAGCGCCACGCCAATGGGTTCGAACTTGAAACTGTTCCCGCCGGGATTGGCGCGCGTCTCGCCGAGTCCGTAATAACCAGCTTCCACGCTGAAATGTTCGGAGAGGTCAAAGCCCACGAAAGCCTTGGTGCCCGCGGAGTTGGTATCGCAACTGGTGGCCACGACCGTGCCGAAGTCGCACTCGCTCCCGTGATTGGCCCAGCCCACGCCACCGCCGATGTATAGCCCCGTGCCGTGCTCGGCGCGGGCGAGAGGAATGAAACACAGGAAAGCGAGTAGTGCAGTCTTGGTGAATCGCATGCTGTTCCTCCATGGATGTGATGGATCGTGATCCCATAACGGAAGGGGCAGGCAAACAGTGTGGACAGGCCGCTATACTGCCCATCTGCTTAGGGCACGAAACGAGTCCGGTGCCTGGCTGTCAACGCCCGGATTTGCCAGGGCGTTATGCAACTCACGCCGGCTGCCGACCAAGGTTTATTGTTCCTAGTCCCGGACGGCGTGGATTAGCCTAAGCATGGAAACGGGTTTCTTCCGGCCGGCAAAGTCATTAGAATCGCGCGGCTTTTTAATCATTGGAGAAGGTATCATGAAGAAGATCATCGCCACCGTCGCTATCGCGTCTGGGTTGGTATTAGCGGGACAAGCCAGTGCGGATATTAAGCTGGCGCAAAAACATATGTGCATGGCCTGCCACGCCGTGGCCCATAAATTGGTCGGGCCATCCTACAAGGATGTGGCCGCCAAATACAAAGGCGATGCCGGTGCGGCGGCCAAGTTGGAAGCCAAGGTGAAGGCAGGTGGAAGCGGTGTCTGGGGAGCCATTCCCATGCCGCCCAACAACAATGTACCCGATGCGGACATCAAGGCTCTGGTGAAGTGGGTGCTATCGGCGCAATAATCGCGGCGGCCTAAGGAAAAAAAGCCGGTCCTTGTACCGGCTTTTTTGTTCCCTACGCGAGCGCGTCCCTGCATGCAGGTGCCCGCCCCAACTCAATGAATTGAAGGGATTTGTTTGACATCTGTATGACGTCGGAGAATAATCCGCGCAGTTTTTGCCATCATCCTTCCAATGAGGAGTCCCATGAATTCTCGCAATCCATTGCCCGGATTTGCCAAGACCGTCCTAACGGCCACACTCGCTATCGCCCTGGTTGCCTGCGGAAAGAAAGAGCAAGCGCCCCCGCCCGCCGCGCAAGC
>SHXO01000016.1 GCA_009693245.1 Betaproteobacteria bacterium
ACCTTCTCGTTCGCTTTGGCCAAGGCGGAACTGGTGCCGGCGGTTGAGAGCGCCAGTTGATGCGCTGGTCTCGATATCCCCGGTGGTGAAAGGATAATATTCGCCGCGAGAAAATTCCAAGGTGAACGATGATTCCAAAATTCATGGTGGTGGCGGTGCTGGCAGCCATGGTCATGCAGGTTGCCTGCGTGAGCAAAGCCGATTTCAAGGACCGCCCTCTTTACCAGAGGCTCGGGGGCAAGGGAGCCATCGTGGCGATGACCGATGACTTCGCCCTCGGCGCGGCGGCGGACCCTCTTCTTAGCCGGCATTTCTCCGGTGCTGACATCGACCGGATGAAAAAAATGCTGGTGAGCCAGATATGCGCGCTATCGGGAGGTCCCTGCGTCTATGGCGGGAAGGACATGAAGGCCGCTCACGCGGGGCGCGATACCGGCGAGCCTGGCTTCAACGCCTTCGTGGATCTCTTGGCGAAAACCCTCGATAAGTTCAAGGTTCCGGCCAGGGAGAAAAATGAATTGCTTGCTCTCCTCGCTCCGGTGAAAAAAGACATCGTCACGAAATAACGGAACGAAAGAACTCGGTGACCCGGCTAGGAAGCCAGCGCAAATGGCCTGGGAAGGCGCCGGACACGAAGCCGGCGTGACCTCCTTCTTCCGGAAACTCGGCGGCAACGCTCGGCGATAGTTGTTCTGGGGCTGGCAAGAATCTTCCCGGCAGGAATGGATCGTTGCGGGCGTTGATCAACAAGGTGGGCAGCTCGATGCGCCGCAGTTCCGGCAGGCTGCTGCACTGCGTCCAATAATCTTGCGCGTCCTTGAAGCCGTGGAGTGGGCCGGTTACCACGTCATCGAAGGCGCGCAAGGTGCGCGCGGCTTGCAGGGTTTGCGCTGAGTACAGGCCAGGAAAGCGGGCAAGTTTCTCCAATCCCTTGCGCTTGAGCGAGCGCAGGAACATCTTCGTGTAGAGACGATTGAACCCGTGCGCCAAGCCGTCGCCCGCCGCGGCAAGATTCAAGGGCGCGGATACCGACGCCGCGGCCTTCAGAATGTGCGCCGCCTCGCGCCCGCTTTGCGCTAGCCATTTGAGCAGCGCGTTGCCTCCAAGGGAAACTCCGGCGGCGAATAGAAGTACATTGGGCCGCTCCCGCGCGACTCGCTGGAGGATCCATCGGATTTCCGCGTGATCCCCCGAGTGATAAGCGCGCGGCAGCAAGTTGGGTTGGCCGCTACAACCGCGAAAGTGTGGCATGACACCACTCCATCCCATCTCCGATAACTCGCGCATGAAGGCGCGAGAGTAATGGCTTGACGAGCTGCCCTCCAAACCGTGGAATAGCACGATCAAGGGATGGGAGCCTTCGCCTTCGAGCCAATCGAGTTCGATGAAATCCCCATCGGGCGTGTCCCAGCGCTCGCGGCGGTAGCGCGGAAGCGGGCCTGATAGCGCCACCGAGGGATAGATAGTCTGCGCGTGGCCTCCAGGTAGCCAGGCCGGCGCGCGATAGGGCTCGCTGTGCATGCTCAAGCGGTCATACGGGCGATATGAGGAATTAGAGATTGCGCCGTGAGCATCTTCATGCAGCGAAAATGCCCCAGCGGGCACTCGCGCTTGAAGCAGGGGCTGCACTCGATGTCTTCCTTGACCACCACGGCATGGGGCGACAAGGGCGGCGTGAAGGCGGGGCTGCTCGATCCATATAGCGCGATGAGCGGCCGGTGCAACGCCGCCGCCACGTGCATCAATCCCGAATCGTTGGAGACCACCAGACGGGCCAGGGCGAGAAGATCGATGGCGTCGTCCAGCCCCGTTTGCCCGCAGAGATTGCGCGCGCCGCCCTCGCTCAAGCGTTCGATTCGCGCCCCTGTGTCCGAGTCTTTTCCCGAGCCCAGGGACCACACTTGAAAGCCGCGCTGGCTCAACTCGCGTGCAAGCGAAGCGAAGTGCTCCGCGGGCCAGCGCTTGGCGGGTCCATACTCCGCGCCGGGACACAGGCATGCGATGGGCCGCTCGGTGTCGAGGTTGAGCCGGGACAGCACCTTGCGCTGGTTTTCCCCGGAAACACGCAAATGAAGCGGGGCCAGGGCTTTAGGTTCTCCGAACTCCTCCCCGGCCAACGCCACGAAGCGCTCCACCATCAGAGGTAGCGCTCTTTTGTCGAGCACTCTCGCGTCATTGAGCAAGCCATGGCGCATTTCCCCCACGAACCCGGTACGCCGCTCGATACGTGCCGCCCAGGGGACGATGGCGGACTTCAGGGAATTGGGCAGCACGATGGCTTGATCGTACAGGCCCGCGCGCAGGGAGCGCCCTATCTTCCAGCGCTTCACCAGCGCCAGTTCGCCATGCCCGAAGGGATTGGCCAGCGCGGCGTTCACCTGCGGCATGCGCTTCAGCAGTGGCAAGGTCCAAGGCGGGCCCAGCACATCGAGGGTGAGGCTGCCGTGCCGTTCGTGCAAGCGCTGGAACAAGGGCTGGGCCAGCACGGTATCGCCGACCCAGGAAGGCCCCACCACCAGGATTTTCACGGGGGGGCCTAATGCGACCCGTGCGCGCCGCCCGCCAAATTGTAACGCGTTCCGCAGTACGGACACAGCGCCTCGCCCGTTTTCTCGATGGGCAGGTACACCCGCGGATGGGCATTCCACAGAGTCATGTTGGGCATGGGGCAATGCAGGGGCAGGTCTTGCGCGCCGATCTCGATCTGCCGCTGGGTGTTGGCGGTCTTGCCGGTTTCCATGTTCTTGTCTCTATGCCGCCACGGGGGTGAGCCAGTGCGTGTACTTCGGCGCCCTGCCGTTGACGACGTCGAAGAAGAGGGATTGAATCTTCCGCGTGATGGGGCCGCGAGTTCCAGCACCGATGCTGCGATTATCCAATTCCCGAATCGGCGTGACCTCCGCCGCGGTGCCGGTGAAGAAGGCTTCGTCGGCGATGTAGATGTCGTCTCGCGTCAGGCGCTTCGATGCCACTTGATAGCCCAGATCGCTGGCGAGCGCGATGACCGACGAGCGCGTGATGCCCGTCAATGCGGAGGCGATCTCGGGTTCGTAGATCATGCCGTCCTTCACCATGAAGAGGTTCTCGCCGGCGCCTTCGGCGACGAAGCCATCGGTGTCGAGCAACAAGGCTTCGTCGTAGCCGTCTTGCGTCGCCTCCAAATTAGCCACGATGGAATTGGCGTAGGTGGTGGCCACCTTGGCGCGCGGCATGGTGACGTTCACGTGGTGGCGCGCGAAGGACGATGTTTTGACGCGAATGCCTTTTTCGATGCCATCGGCGCCCAGATAGGCACCCCAGGGCCAGGCGGCAATGGCCACGTGCACGCTAGCGCCCAGGGGCGAGACCCCCATTTTCTCCGATCCGTAGAAGGCGATGGGGCGCAGGTAGCAAGACTCCAGTTTGTTCTCGCGCACCACGGCGCACTGCGCGCGCATCAAGGTATCCCGGTCGTAGGGAATTTTCATCTGGTAGATGTGCGCGGAGTTGAACAGGCGGTCCGTGTGCTCCTTCAGGCGGAAGATGGCCGTGCCCTGGGCGGTGTTGTAGGCTCGCACGCCCTCGAACACGGACAGGCCGTAATGCAGGGAGTGCGTGAGCACGTGGGTGGTGGCGTTTCTCCAGGGTACGAGTTTTCCGTCGTACCAGATGACGCCATCGCGGTCGGCCATGGACATGAATGCGTTCCTTTTCGGAAAAACTCCGATTCTAGTCGAACACCGCCCGCCAAAGTGCCAGCACGGGGGCGGTGAGCGGCTGAACCAATGACGGCTCGGCGCGTGCGTAGCGCTCATCCTGTAGGCGCATGCCGTGCTGCATGCGGCGAAACTCGCGGTAGCTGTGGTGAACGGCACTGGCAAGTTCACTGGGGATGAGCCCCAAACTGGCGGCGAGCTTGAGCAAGGCGAGGTTGCCGATGTTGCCGGTGAGTTCCGGGTGCGCATGCGCGAAGCCAAGCACCAGGTACTGAACGATGAATTCCACGTCGACGATACCTCCCCGGTCATGCTTGATGTCGAAAAGCCCGCTCTTGTTGGGATGGCCTTCATGCATGCGCTGGCGCATGGACGTGATCTCGCCCCTGAGCGTGGCCAGATCGCGTGGCGTGGTGAGGATATTCTGGCGCAGCGCCTCGAAGCGCGCGTCGATTAGCGCGTCGCCCGCCACGAAGCGGGCGCGCGTTATGGCCTGGTGCTCGAATACCCAGGCTTTGCGCAACTGATACTCCTCGAAGGCGCCGGTGTGGCTCACGAGCATGCCGGCATCGCCATCCGGGCGCAGGCGCAAGTCGATGTCGTACAGAATTCCCGCGGGCGTGAAGGTGGTGAGCCACGTATTCACGCGCTGCGCCAGCCGGGTGTAGCGTTCCAGGGCGTCCTCCGCGTCGTAGAGAAAAATCAGATCGAGATCGGAGGCGTAGCCCAGCTCCTTTCCGCCCCATTTACCGTAACCGATGACAGCGAAGCGAGGGGCGTGCTGTCCGTTGAGGTGGCTCCAGCACAGCCGCAACACCTCCTGCACGATGACCGAGGCGAGATCGCTCAAGTGGTCGCTCAAACTCTCCAGGGTTAATTGGCCCGCCAGATCCTGGATGAGAAGGCGGAAGGTGTGGACCTGCTTGAAGTTGCGCAGCAAGTCCATCTGCCGGTCGATGCCGCCGCCGGATTGGTCCAGCGCGGCGCGCAGTTCCTTGCCCAGTGCCGTCCAGTCAGGGGGCTCGGGCTGCCGGTCCGATACCAACTCATCGAGCAAGACTGGATGGCTCGCCAAATAGCTCGCGGCCCAGGGACTCGCGCTCGCGAGATGCACCACGCGCTCGCGCGCACCAGCGTATTCCAGGAGGAGCGCGAGATAAGCTTCGCGGCGGCCGATGCTTTCCAAGATATTCAGCAAACGCTCGAATGTGATGTCCGGATTGGGCACCTTGCAGGCTGCTTCCACGATTCTTGGGCCCAGGGCATCCAAGCGCCCTTGCGTCGAAGCGGACATGCGGCGGAATAGGGCGCTTTCGCGCAATTGCTGGATGCGCCTGAAAACGCGCGCGCCATCGCCATAGCCCAGTTCTCGCAATTGCGTGTGAGCGTCCCGCGCCGAGAGCCGGCCTTCCCATAGGTTCGCCACCGGATGCTGGTCGGAGTGCCCGCCATTCGCGAAGATGCCTTCGAAATGGCGCGAGACGCATTCCCGGCGCACATCGAGCGCGCTTAGAAATCGCTCCGAATTCTCATATCCTATCGAGGCGGCGATATTGCGCAAGGCCGCGGGCTGGGCCGGAAGGGTCTGGGTTTGCTGGTCTTCCACATACTGCAAGCGGTGTTCGAGGTTACGCAGAAACTCATAGGCCGCATGCAGTTCGTCCACCACACTGGCTGGGAGTAGTTGTCTTTCCTTGAGCAGGGTGAGCGCCGCGCGCGTGGAGCGCGTGCGCAAGGCCGTGTCTTGTCCGCCCCGAATCAGCTGGAATACTTGCGCGATGAATTCGATCTCGCGTATGCCCCCGGGGCCTAGTTTGATGTTGTCCGCGATGTCGCGGCGCTTGGCCTCCTCGCGGATCTGGTTGTGCAAGGTTCGCAGCGAGGCGATGGCGCTGTAGTCCAAGTGGCGCCGAAAGACAAAGGGCGCGACTGCGCGCTCCAGCACCCGTGCGTCGCTCCCAGTGAGCGCGCGCGCCTTCAGCCAAGCGTAGCGCTCCCACTCGCGTCCCTGGGTATGCAGATAGTTTTCAAGCATGGCGAAACTTGCCACCAGTGGCCCGCTTTCACCGTAGGGACGCAGCCGCATGTCCACGCGAAACACCAAACCATCGGCCGTGGGTTCGCCCAAGGCGGCGATGAGTTTTCGTCCCAGCCGCGTGAAGAACTCGTGATTGCTGATGGATTTGGGCCCCTGAGTCACGCCTTCCTCGGGATAGAGAAAGATGAGATCGATGTCCGAGGACACATTGAGTTCTTCGCCTCCCAACTTGCCCATGCCCACCACGATGAGAAGTTGCGGCGAGCCGCTGTCCTCGCCCATGGGCGTGCCGTAGATGGCATTCAGGGAAGCGCTGAGCCCGTCCAGGGCGAAGCGGACGCACTCATCCGCGAGCTCGGACACAGTCCGAACCACTTCATCCAAGTTCGCCATTCCGGCGAGGTCGCGGGCCACGGTGTTCAGGATGACGTGCTGCCGGGTATGCCGTAGTTGCCGCCACAGAGCGGATTCGTCCGCGATTCCTATCGAGCCCAATAGCTCGCGAATTTCGCCCGCCAGGATGGGGCTGGCGGCGAGGGCGGGATGCCAAGACGGTGGCGGTTGGGCCGCCACACGCGCCCAGTACGGGCTATGGGCGAGGACTTTTTCGGGGACGGAGTTCACCAGTTGTAATGTATCGGAACTAACGGATGACGAGGGTGCGGAAGGTTAGAATCCATTGGTTTCGGAATTTTGCCGCCAGTGCGCGCATTGGCTGAACGTTTCCCAACAGAAGGGCTCACAGTGCCGCATGCCTTCTCGGCCGAGTGAATTCCATCGATTTCCCAACAGTACCAACAAACCCCGCGTTCGTGATTAAGCTCGTTATCGAATTTACCGGCCGGTGGGCATGGCGTGTCGTGGCCTGGGGCCTCTCGCTATCGCTGCTGTGCTTGCTGCTTGCCACCATGGCGTTTCAGTTCTGGTTTCTACCGCGCGCGAACGACTACCGCCAGGATATCGCGAACGCCTTGGCCAGGGCTACCGGCGCGTCCGTCAGCATCGGAGAGATCTCTGGTGCATGGTATGGCTGGCGTCCCGGCGCGACAATGCGCCAAGTCTTGGTGAAGGATGCGCAACAACGCGATGCCTTGGTATTGGCCGAAGTGCATGCCCAGGTGGCTTGGAAATCCATCATTCTCGGAGAGTTGCGTTTGCACTTGATCGAGGTGTCGGGCTTATCCCTAGATGTACGGCGCGACACCGGGGGCCGCATTTTCGTCGCGGGCATTGCCTTGTCCCCGTTACAGCCGGGGCAGGGGAACCTGGGAGATTGGCTGCTGCGCCAAAATTCCATCCGTCTGTCGAATTCCGCCCTGCGATGGACCGATGAGATGGCCGCCGGGCAGCCTCTGGAACTTACCCAAGTACAAATCGAGTTGGGCAACCGCTTCGGTGTCCATGGCGTACGGATTCGGGCCACGCCACCCGTGTCCTTGGGGGCTCCCTTCACCATCTACGCCGGCATGCAAGGTGGTTTGCAAGGCGGCATGAGCGCTTGGAGCGGGGCTCTGGACATCGAATTTCCCTACGTCAACCTGGAGCAGGCCCACCAGCATTGGCCTTCGGGCACCGGCATCACCCAGGGAGCCGGGAGCGTCGATGCGCGGATGAAGATAGAAAACGGAATCCTGCGCGATGTGCAGGCGGATGTGGCGGTGGCCAATGTGAAGGGAAAACTGGCGCCCGGTCTAAGTGACTTGCACTTGGTCCGCTTGAGCGGAGCCATCGGCTACACCAGCAGCGCGGGCGCTTACGAGGTGCGCGTGCGCGACTTGAATTTCACGACGCCGGACAACATCACTCAATCGGGATTGACCGGAGCGTTCTCGCGCAAGACGGACGATTCCGGAAACTTGGAGACCAAGGCGCAGTTCAACACGCTGAACCTGGCGCCCCTGGCGCCTGCCGCCGCCGCGATTCCGCTGCCCGAGGACATCAGGGCGAAGATCGCGGGACTCGTTCCGCGCGGCCGGCTGGCGCAGGGCAAGTTGCTCTTGATCGAGAACTCCGGGCGCCTCGTTCGCTACGACGTCTCGGCCCGCTACGAGGGTTTGACCGTGAATGCGTTGGACACCATTCCGGGATTCAGCGGTATGAGCGGGGAGTTTCGCGCCCATGACCGGGGCGGTAACTTGGCGGTAAGTAGCCGTAACGGATGGGTGCATGCGCCCAAGATGCTGGTGAACGTGATTTCCGCCGGTCAACTGGATGCGCAACTCAATTGGATCACCGGCGAGGATGGCGCCATGGACATCAAGTTCCAGCAGGCGAGCTTGGCCAACGCCGATTTCGCCGGCACGCTGACGGGAACCTATCGTTACGCCAAAGGCACGTCTGGCCAGGCGGATGTGCAAGCGACTCTCTCGCGCGCGAATGCGAGCGCCGTATGGCGCTATGTGCCGCTAGCGGTTCCGGAATCTGTCCGGCATTGGTTACAACATGCTTTGGTAGCGGGGCAATCGCGGCAAGCGACCATCATCGTGCGCGGGCATATGGCGGACTTCCCCTTTAGTCACGGCCGCCCAGGACTCTTCGAAGTAAAGGCCAAGGCCGAGGGGGGTGTGGTGGACTACGTGGCGGGATGGCCAAGGGTGGAGGACATTAATTGCGATCTGCTGTTGCAGGCAAACCGCCTGGAGATCGGCAATGCAAACGGCAGGGTGTTCGATGTGCCGCTGCGTAACGTGAAGGTATCCGTGCCCGATCTGAGCCATCGCGATCCGGTTGCCACGATTCGCGGCGAGGCGAGCGGGCAAACCGCGTCGTTTCTGCGCTTCCTGGCCGAATCTCCCATGCTCAGGATCACGGGATGGTTCACCCGCGACACCGAAGTGAGTGGTAATGGAAAATTGGCGCTCGTCGTCGAGCTACCCCTGCGCCGGTTGCCAGAAACCAAAGTCTTGGGAACCTTTGACCTCATGGCGAACCGCTTGGCGCTGCCGGCCGGTTTGGGATACCTCGATCAATTGACCGGAAGCATGCGGATCACTCAGTCAGGCGCCAGCGTTCAAGGTGCGACGGCCAAGTATCTGGACGGCCCCTTGAGGATTGACGCCGCACCCCTCGCGTCCGGCGGTATTGAAGTGCGTGTGAGCGGCCGGGCGGGGGGCTACGCCCTGGGTAAGCTCCTGCGCCCCGGCTGGGAGCAGTACTTCAGCGGATTCGCGGACTGGAAGGGCCGCTTTGCCTTTGCCCCTGGGACTCATGAGCGCTTCATCGTCGAAACCAACCTACAAGGACTGTCTAGCCGTCTACCCCCCCCATTGAACAAGACGGCGGAAGAAGCGCTCCCCGTAAGAATCGAGGAAGGATCGCACGATTCGGGCTTGGTTCAGGTGCAAGCGGAAGTGGGCGCTCGCGCGGCATTGCGCTACTTGGCGCCCCCTGGCCATCTCCTGGACATCAAGAGCGGAGAATTGGTTTTTGGCGGCAAGCCCAATGCGCAGAACGATGAAGGGAAGCCAGGCCTCGCGGTGAGCGGGCGCATTCCCGCGCTGGATGCCGATGCCTGGCGTGATCTATGGAATATTGCCGTCCCTGGAGCGCCCATCGAATTTCGCCGCCCCGAGCGCGCGCCCGTCGCCTTCAACAAGTTGCAGATCGATCAATTGAGCGCGCTCTCCCGGAATTTCGGGAGCGTGACCGTTTCCGGCAAAAAAGCCACGGACGGGGCCCAGATCGACGTGGAAGGCAAAGCCTTGAGTGGCGCGATCGGCTGGAAAGAGCAAGGGAGCGGGCAATTGAGTGTGAAGCTGGCTCGCCTGCATCTTCCGCCATCGAAAGGCGATGCAAAGACACTTGGCGAAGTGATTTCCGCGGAATCGCTCCCCGAAATCCACGCGGAAATTCAGGATTTCCGGCTGGGCGAAAGGGATTTCGGAAGGCTGGATCTCAGCGCTTTGCCCGAGGGGCGCCTGTGGCGTCTTAAACGGCTCGGCTTGGTGTCCCCAGAAGGCCGCGCGCAATTGCAAGGAAGTTACGATTTGCGCGGGCAAATTCCACGCATGGTGGTGGACGTGCAAGTGGATGTGTCCAACATTGGGGGGTATTTCGCCCGCCTCAAGCTACCCCCCGGCATCAAGGGGGGCAGGGCGAGTTTGAAGGGGCAGGTGCAGTGGACCGGCGCCCCCTACGCGTTGCATTTGCCCACCTTATCGGGAAGACTGGTCCTGGATGCCAAGCAAGGACAATTCGTCAAGATCGATCCCGGTGTGGGAAAATTGCTGGGCGTGTTGAGTTTGCAGGCGCTGCCGCGGCGCTTGTCACTGGATTTTCGAGATGTCTTCAGCCAAGGCTTCGCCTTCAGCCAAATCACCGCGACCAGTAACATCACCGAAGGGATCGCGACCACGGAGAATTTCAAGATGCAAGGCGCGTCGGCCAGCGTTGGCATAAAGGGCAGCGTCAATCTCATTCGGGAAACGCAGAATTTGAACGTGCGTGTCCTGCCTGGCTTGAGCGATGGTTTGACCGTGGCCGGTACCATCGTGAACCCCGCCATTGGGCTGGCCACTTATCTGGCGCAAAAGGTACTGAAGGATCCCGTGGACCAACTGTTCGCCTCCGATTACGAAATCGCGGGAACCTGGGCGGATCCCACCGTGGCAAGAAAATCGAAACTCGTTCCATCCGTTCGCGACCATAAGTAGTCATACGCACAAAACCATGCCGAATAAAGCTTCCCCTACCACCGCTACCCGGCCCCCGGCACGCGCGGTGTTCGGACGCGCGAAGCCACACCCATCGCGTGCCGCCAAGCGCGTGCGATCGGGGCCGCCGCCCGTGTTTCGCATGGCTGGTATTCAAATGGCCTCGGGCCCCAACGTGGCGGCGAATTTGAATGAAGCGGGCCGCTTGGTCGAAGTGGCCGTGGCGCACGGGGCGAGTTTGATCGCCCTTCCCGAGTACTTCGCCATCATGGGACTAAAGCAGACGGACAAGGTCGAGGCGCGCGAGAAGGAAGGCAAAGGGCCCATCCAATCTTTTCTCTCCGAGACGGCGAAAGCCCATGGCATCTGGCTCATCGGATGCTCGGTTCCTCTGGAATCTCCCGTGGCGGGCAAGGTCTTCAACAGCTGCCTCGTCTATGACGACAAGGGCCAGCGCGTGGCGCGCTACGACAAGATCCATTTGTTCAAGCTGGATCTGGGCGCCGAGCACTTCTCCGAGGAACTCACCATCACGCCGGGCAAGCAACCCGTGGTGGTGGATTCGCCCTACGGCAGAATCGGCCTTTCCGTGTGCTACGACTTGCGTTTTCCGGAGCTGTACCGCGCCATGAAGGACGTGGATATTTTCGTGGTGCCCTCCGCTTTCACGGAAACCACGGGGCGCGCGCACTGGGAGCCGCTGTTGCGAGCGCGTGCCATCGAGAATCTCGCCTACGTGCTGGCGCCCGCCCAAGGCGGCTATCATCTCAATGGACGGGAAACCCACGGCAACAGCATGATCGTGGACCCGTGGGGCGTGGTGCTCGACCGCTTACCGCGCGGCTCGGGAATCGTGGTGGCAGGCGTCAATCATGCGTATCGCAGCGAACTTCGCCAGAGCCTACCGGCCCTGGAACACCGTACTCATTTCTAACAGGACCTCATGAACGCTCCCAGTCTTAGCGAAATCCGGTTTTCAACCGCCTACAGCACGCTCATCGAACCGTACGGCCTGGACACGGCGGCGCTCGACCGTGTTTTCGGAAATATGCTGGCGCACAAGGTCGATCTGGCGGACTTGTATTTTCAGTACAGCCGCAGCGAGAGCTGGAGCCTGGAGGAGGGCATCGTCAAATCCGGCAGCTTCAACATCGATCAAGGCGCCGGGGTGCGGGCCGTGAGCGGGGAGAAAACCGCCTTTGCCTACACCGACGACATCAGCGCCGGTGCGCTCAATGCGGCGGCGCAAGCCACCCGCGCCATCGCGCGCCAAGGCGCGGACGGCCGCACTGCCGTGGCACGCCGGGACAGCGCGCGCGTGCTCTACGCCGCCCAAGACCCGCTGGGGAGTTTGGGCGACCGCGAAAAAGTCGAGTTGCTGGAACGGCTGGAGCGCCGGGCGCGCGCACTCGACCCTAGGGTGACCCAGGTGATGGCGGGCCTCTACGGGGAATATGAAGTGATGTTGGTGGCGCGTTCCGACGGCGTGATGGCGGCCGATGTACGCCCCTTGGTGCGTTTATCCGTGCAGGTGATCGCCGAGCAAAACGGCCGCCGCGAGCAAGGGAGTGCCGGCGGCGGCGGGCGTTTCGATTACCGCTATTTCGACGCGGAAACGGTCGAGTCCTATGCGCGCAAGGCGGTGGACCAGGCTTTGGTCAACCTCGAAGCGCGCTCGGCTCCCGCGGGCGCCATGACCGTCGTGCTCGGGCCAGGCTGGCCAGGAATCTTGCTGCACGAGGCGGTGGGCCACGGTCTTGAGGGCGACTTCAATCGCAAGGGCACGTCCGCCTTCTCCGGGCGCATCGGCGAGCGCGTGGCGGCACCAGGGGTCACGGTGGTGGATAACGGCACCATCGAGCGGCGCCGGGGGTCACTGGACGTGGACGACGAAGGCAACCCCACTCGCAACACCGTATTGATCGAAGACGGCATCTTGAGGTGCTACCTGCAAGACACTCTCAACGCGCGCCTCATGGGCGTTCCCGCCACCGGCAACGGCCGCAGGGAATCCTACGCCCACGCGCCCATGCCGCGCATGACCAACACCTACATGACCAATGGCGACAAGGATCCGCAGGAGATCCTGCGCTCCGTCAAACGCGGTTTGTACGCCGTGAACTTCGGCGGCGGACAGGTCGATATCGTGAGCGGAAAGTTCGTGTTCTCCGCGGCCGAAGCCTACATGATCGAAGACGGCAAGGTGACCTATCCCGTGAAGGGTGCCACCATCATCGGCAACGGCCCCGATGCTCTGACGCGCGTCAAGATGATCGGCAACGACATGAGCCTGGACCCCGGCGTGGGCACCTGCGGCAAGGAAGGGCAGAGCGTGCCGGTGGGCGTAGGGCAACCGACGTTGCGCATCGATGGATTGACGGTGGGGGGGACGGAATCGTGATTAGGGAGGCGGGAGGAGGGAGGAGTTACCCCTCCCGCATCCCGCTCCTCCCCCCTCCCTAAAAAATGATTCTCATTCTCGACGACCAAGCTGATCCGAGTCGTGCCGAATACAAGCAACTGATGGCGGCGCTTGCGCGCCTGCCGAATATTCAGGCGAAGGTGCATCGCGTGGAAGGCGAGTTGCGAGCGGTCACGGAGGTCTACTTGATCGGGGACACGAAGCCACTCGCCATCGAGGACATGAGAGTCCTACCTTGTGTCGAGCGCGTGGTGCGGGTCTCCGAGGAATACCGGGTCTTGGGCCGGCACAAGGACGAACAGCGGCCTAGCCACTTCGAATACAGGGGGGTCAGGTTCGGCCAGGACACCTTGCATGTGTTCGCCGGTTTGTGTGCCGTGGATACGCCTGAGCACACCGAGCAGATGATGCGCGCCCTGCGCGACAACGGGCAAGTGTGCACGCGCATGGGCGCGTACAAACCGCGCACCAGCCCTTACGCTTTTCAGGGACACGGGCGCGCTTGCCTGGATTACGTGTTCGATCTGGGCGGCAAGTACGGCATCAAGGTGATCGCCATGGAGATCACCCACGAATCCCACGTCGATGAAATTCGCGATGCCTTGCGCAAGACCGGAAGCCCTGCTGGGGTGTTGCTGCAAATCGGCACTCGCAACACGCAGAATTTCGAGTTGCTGAAGGCGGTTGGCAGGCAGCAGGAATTTCCCGTGTTGTTCAAGCGTGGCTTTGGCATCACCTTGGACGAGTCCTTGAACGCCGCCGAGTACTTGGCCAGCGAAGGCAACAGCCGGGTGATTTTTTGCCTGCGCGGCATGAAGACTCACTTGGGCGATCCGCACCGCAATTTCGTGGATTTCGCGCACGTGCCCGTGGTGAAGCGGCTCACGCGCATGCCCGTGTGCGTGGACCCATCGCACTCCGTGGGTTCGCGCAGCGTGGCTGGCGACGGGCTGCTGGATCTGTTCCATGTGTCGGCCCAGGGCGTGATCGCGGGTGCCAACATGATCATCGTGGATTTCCATCCCAACCCCGCGAAGGCCTTGGTGGATGGCCCGCAAGCGCTCCTCCTGCCTGAATTGCCGCACTTTCTCGAGGACGTCGCCATCGCCCGCGAAGCCTACGACAAGCGCGTGCTGCGGGCGGCACGGCGCTAGCCCGCATTTCTCACAGGCCGCCCCGTCATGAATACATCAGCGCGCCATCATCCCGCGCCCCTGTGAGAAATGCGGGCTAGACATCGATGCCTGGCACTCTCAAGCAATCTCCCCTGCAACAACTCGAACATCTGGGCGATGGGTCCGCGCTCGCGCAGGAAATCTTCGAGATGATGGGAGGCGCAAAATTCTTCGATGACTTTCGCCGCGAGGATGTCCAGCAACTCGCCACATTCATGCAGGCTTACCGGGCGCAAGCCGGCGCAATCCTCATTCGAGAAGGCGACGTGGATGACTACATGGTGCTCGTCATCCAGGGCAGGGCGGACGTTGTAAAGACGAATAAGCGCGGGCAGCGCCAGGCCATGACCAGCGTCGTGACGGGGATGACCTTGGGTGAGATGTCCATGATAGACGGCGAGCCCCGTTTTGCGACTTGCATCGCCGCCGAACCCGCGACCATCGCCGTCCTGACTCGCGATGCCATGGTGCGCCTGATATTGGAAGACCCTGCCCTGGGTTCCAAGGTGCTCATCAAACTCGTGACGCTACTTTCGCAGCGCCTGCGCCAGACGAGCGCGACGTTGCTCCACTATATGGAGCGTTAAGAGCAGGATCTAGATCCTAGTACATTGCCCCGAATAGAGCACCGGCCCGCTGGGTACTCCCGAGGGCGATCCTCCGTGAGGTTCCACGCTCATGGCCATCCCCCACGCGGCGTTGAGGGCGGGCAGCAGGTGCGCGGGAATTTCCACTTCCTGGGTTTCGTGGGTGGCGATCAATCCCAATGACCGGGGATTGTGATCGCCGCCGGGCATCATCCAAAGTTCCCAAGCCGTATTGGGCGCCATTTCCTGGTGGCCGATGACGCGGATTCGTAGTTTGGTTTTCTTGCGATCTTGCGTGGGCCAAGAAACCGTCATCATGGGGCGGGACCGCGGGTTGGACATCACCACCACCATGTACTCCTTTCCGGCTTCCAAACGGGGTAACCACACGCCTGCGTAGACGGCCAGGAGCACCAGCGCCGCGGCACTGGTGGCCGATAACCAACGCCAGAAGGGTAGGCTATGCCAGAGGCCAGGCCGGCGCCCTTGAATGCGTGCTTCGATGGCCAGCCACACCTTCTTCGGCGGGGTAACAGGCGCTATCGCTTCGCCCAACGGATGCAGGCGCGCCTGCCAGGCGGCGGCGTAGGCTCGCAGGCCGGGATCTTCCTTGAGCACATGCTCGAAGCGGCGGCGCGCACGGCCTTGCAGCGTGCCGAGCGCGTATTCGGCCGCCAAGGCCTCTCGCATCTCCGCGTTCCAGTACTTTTCCTTCATGGCGTCCTATCGCATGCCATCGAGACAGCCCTTCAGGCGCTCAAGCCCGCGCCGGATCCACGTCTTGACCGTGCCCAAGGGTTCCTTGATATGCGCGGACAGTTCCCCATGGGAGAGCCCGTGGGTGTATGCCAGGGCGATGCTTTGGCGTTGCTTGCTGCTCAACTGTTTCATGCACTCCGCCAATGCGCGGCCCTCGCGGTCTTTGCTCAGCAACAGCTCCGGTCCATCGCCTTCATCGGCCACGGACTCCAGGAGCAGTTGGTAGTCGTCGCTAGCCACCTCGAAATGCGGGCGTCGCAGCCAATCCAAGGCGCGATTTCGCACGATGGCAGTCATCCAAGTCATCTGGGCGCTCTTGGACGAACTATAGCCTTCGGCGTGATTCCATATGCTGACGAAACTTTCTTGCAACACTTCCTCGGCCCAGTCTTGCCTTCTCACTATACGCAGGGCAACGCCGAACAGTTTCGCGCAAGTGTGCCGGTAGAGTTCGGCGAAGGCCCTCTGGTCGCGCAGCGCGCTGCGCGCCATCAACTCATGGAGAAGCGTGTTATCGAGCATTGTCCGCGGGGCGGTCCTTTTTCCAGAGTACGTCTTGCCCGCCCGCGCGCCGGTTCAGCACCCGGCACAGCACGAAGAGCAGGTCGCTCAAGCGGTTGAGGTAGTGCCGCAGGGGAAGCGAAAGAGATTCCGCTTGCGCGAGGCTTACCACGCAGCGCTCCGCCCGGCGGCAAATCGCCCGCGCCACGTGACATAAGCCAGCCGGCCGCGACCCGCCGGGAAGGATGAAATCCTTGAGCGGTGGCAAATGCTCGTTGAAGCTGTCCAGGGCTGTTTCCAAGTGCGTGACGTGCTCGGGGGCGATCATCTTGTAGCCTGGGATGCTCAACTCGCCACCGAGATCGAAGAGCTTGTGCTGAATCTCCGTGAGCAAGGTGGCGATGTCTTGGTCCAAGGGCTCGGAAGCCAGCACGCCTATCGCCGAATTGAGTTCGTCCACGGCACCGATGGCTTCGATGCGCAGGCTATCCTTGCGCACCCGTGATCCATCGCCCAGGCCGGTGGTGCCATCATCGCCCGTGCGCGTGTAGATTTTCGATAAGCGGTTACCCATTGCTGGATCCTTATGCGTGAGCGCCGATTATAGGGGAGCGGCCCTTGGATCAGCGCTCCAGATCCTCGACTTCCAACTGCAGGTAACGCCGCAGCACGTTGCGCCGGTGCAAATCGGGATACTGCGACCATGAAGCGTATCGCTCCATGACGGCCTCGTCCATGGCCTCCATGAGCCCGCGGCCCGCCGTGTACATCCCCCTGACCTTGGCATCGAGATCGCGCAGGTAGTCCGCCGTCTTGCCCATGTCTCGCGCGTGGAGAATGGGGCCGTAGGCGGGGATTACCTTTGCGGGTTTGAGCGCGAAGAGCGATGCGATCGCCGCCAGCCAGCCGTTGAATTCGCCATCGCGTAACTCTGGGATGCGCGATCCCATGACGATGCCCCCGGCGAAGAGAATGCCCGAGCGCGGATCGTAGACGGCGAGATCGCCTGGTGTGCTCGCCCAACCGAAGTGCAGGAGTTCGATGGGTCTCCCGCCCCCATCGATGCGCGTGCCGTGATCCACCAATTGGTTGGGGAGCACCAAGCGCGTACCCAGCATCGGCGCCTCTCCCAGCGCCTTGCGCAGATTGGCGAGGCAATGCTCACAGCGCGCGCTCATGAGTTCGTCCGTCTTACGATGGGCGAGTAGCGGTATGCCAAGCTCGGTGAAGGCGGCGGCGCCAAACACGAAGTCCTGAACCGCGTGGGTGATAATCACCAGGCCCACGGGCCTTCTCGTTACCGTTGCGATGGCGGCCAGCATGGCCCGGCCGTGGGCGTAGGAGCCGCCCGTGTCGATGACCACGACGGCATGTGGCCCGACGATAAAACCGGAATTGGCGGCGTGGCCGAATTGGCTCACTTCCGAGTTGTCGCCAGGGAAGGCATAAACGTCAGGCGCCACCTGCACGGGTTCCAAGGCGAGGGCGGTCGTGCTCGTAACCAGCGACGCCAGCACCGCGGCCAACCGGCCAATCGTGTCTATAATCGATTTCATCCTAGGAAGGAGCGCTTAATGCCGAGATTCTTGAAGTATGTGTTGTTTTTGGCTGTAATGCTGCCGGTTGCTGGTCTCGCCAACGAAAAGGCGGAGCCCGATCCCGACAATAGCCAGTATTGGGACACGATCCGGAAAATAACCTTTGGTGACCGCGAAATTCTCGACGGAAAAGGCGTCATCCGGCTCTATCTTGCCTTGCGTGCCGCCGACGCTTCCACCGTACCCATCGCGGTCAAGGGGCAGATCGACCAGACGCCGGAGCGTTACATCAAGTCGGTCTACCTTATCATCGAACGCAATCCCGGGCCCTCGGCCGGCATCTACCACTTCACGCCGGACAGCGGCCGCGTGCAATTGGAGACGCGCCTGCGTTTCGAAGATTACAGCCATATCCGGGCCATCGCGGAGACCAACGACGGCAAGCTGTGGATGGATAGCCGCTGGGTGAAAGCGGCGGGGGGGTGCTCCGCGCCCATGTCCAAGTTCTTCGTGCCGCCCAGCTTGCTTGGCAAGATGAAGTTCAAGTTCGAAGACGATCACATCAAGGACAACGAGCCGAATCTGGTGCAGCTCATGATCCGGCACCCGCAGGAGTCCGCCTTCGCCATGGATTTCGACGGCAACAAGACCCCGGAATTCGTGCGCAACGTGAAGGTCACCTACGGCGGCAAGATCGTGCTGGAGGCGGAGGTGGATTTTTCCCTGAGCGACAACCCGAGCTTTCGCTTCAACATCGTGCCCAAGGGCGCTCCCGCGCAGTTGAAGGCCTGGATCGAAGACACCTACGATAGAAGCTGGGAGCAGTCCGTGGAGATCGTACCGGGCGCCCCATCGCCAGGTTCATGACTTCGGCCGCCATGCCATTGACCTAAAAGGGGCGATCCATTAAAGTGCGCCCCGATTTTTTGCCCAAGGTCCTATTCCCTGGGGCGGCTGCTCCCCGACTCACCACCTCAATCTAGAAACGATATCCACATGACGGCCCGGATACTCGCAGTTCTGATCGCTGGATTCGCCATGGCCTTCCCGCTCTATGCGCAAGGCGATGCGGCGGCCGCAAGGAAAAAGACCCAAATGTGCGAAGGTTGCCACGGCATCGATGGCTATCGCACCGCTTACCCCAAGGTCTATCCCGCCCCCAGGATGGGTGGCCAGACCGCGGCCTATTTGGTGAAGGCGCTCAAGGATTACCAGAGCGGCGCGCGCAAGCATCCTTCCATGGTTGGGGTCGCCTCGAGCCTGAGCGAGCAGGACATGGCCGATTTGGGCGCTTACTACGCCGCCAATTGAACGCTGCGTAACGACAATGGAAAGACCCATGACCAAAATCACATTACTGGCGATGGCCTTGGCGGCAGGTAGCTTCGGCGCGCAGGCCGCGGACTATGATGCCGGCAAGAAAAAAGCAACGGAAGTATGCGGAATGTGCCACGGGCCAGAAGGCAATAAACCCATTACCCCGGATACTCCGATTCTCGCGGGGCAGCATTACGAGTATCTCGTCGCGGCTATTAACCAGTACAAGAAGGGAGAGCGCCAAAATCCCATGATGGCCCCCATGGTGCAGCCCCTGACGAAGGCCGAAATCAAGAACCTCGCGCTCTACTTTTCCAAGCAAAGCGGGCTGCGCGCCAAGTACTAAGCGGTTTTCCGCGCGAGGCAGTCCAGATACTCCCGCGCATCGGGAGGCTGGCCTGCCCTCTGGGATTTCCACAGCGTTTCGCCCAGGCACTCCAGCACCTCGTGCTGGGCATCGTGCTCGTTGCCTAACTTTCGCAACAGCGCCAGGTAGTGCCCCCGAATGCCGGCCGGTTGGCCGATGGCGAGATGTTCCTCCACCGCCAGGTGCAGGCTCAGGTGCAAAAAGGGATTGATCCGTCCTTGGTCCGGAGAAAATTCGGCGTGTAGCGCCGGTTCGGATTCTTCGAGCAACTTGTGATACTCGGGGTGCCGCGTCATCACCTGCGCGGCGATCTTGCTGGCGCCTTCGAGAGCGCTACCTGCTCGGTAGCCGTTCCACGCATCGATAAAAAATTGCCGTACCTGAGCGGAGGTCGGATTGAACATTAGGCCTGCGCCCGCGTCTTGCGTTTGAATTCGCACAGGTCCGCGATGGGGCAGCGCTGACACTCGGGAGTCCTGGCCTTGCATACATAGCGTCCGTGCAGTATCAGCCAATGGTGGGCATTCAACCGGTATTCGGGCGGCACCAGGCGCATCAGGCGCTTTTCCACCGCCACGACGTCCTTGCCCGGTGCGATGCCGGTGCGGTTGCAAACGCGAAAAATGTGAGTGTCCACGGCGATGGTGGGCTGGCCAAAGGCGGTGTTGAGTATCACATTGGCGGTCTTTCGCCCCACGCCGGGTAGCGCTTCCAGCGCCTCTCGCGACTGTGGCACTTCGCCGCCATGGTGTTCCAACAGCAACCGGCTCAAGGCCACCACGTTCTTGGCCTTGGTACGAAACAGGCCGATGGATTTGATGTGTTCCATCACGCCATTCTCCCCTAAGCGCACCATGGCCTGCGGCGTAGGCGCCACTTCGAACAAACTCACGGTGGCCTTGTTGACGCTCTTATCCGTCGCCTGCGCCGAGAGCACGACCGCCACCAACAACTGAAACGGCGAGCGGTAGGCAAGTTCCGTCGCGGGATTCGGCAGCAGATCCCGAAACCGGCGGAACATTTCGCTGCGGATGGCGTTGTTCAAGGAGGAAAAATTTCAAGCATCGCCGCTGGCACGGAGAATCCCGCTAGGGGAATGAAAACCAGGAAGCCGGTTCGGACTGGTTGTTTCATTTAATTTTCTCCGGTGGCGATACTCTGCGCGACGGCTTCTGCGACTTCGATGCCGTCCACCGCCGCCGAGAAAATCCCTCCCGCGTAGCTGGCCCCTTCTCCGGCCGGGTAGAGCCCCCCGGTATTGACGCTCTGGTAATCATCGCGGCGCCGAATACGGATCGGTGAGGACGTACGCGTCTCGACACCCGTGAGTACCGCATCGTCCATCGCGAATCCGCGGATTTGCCGGTCGAAGGCTGGGAGCGCCTCGCGAATGGCCCTGATGGCGTAGCCCGGCAGCGCGGAACTCAGGTCGGCCGGCGTCACGCCTGGCGTGTACGAGGGAATGACTTCACCGAGCTTGGACGATGGGCGCCCAGCGAGAAAATCGCCGACCCGCTGCACCGGCGCCTTGTACTCGCCGCCGCCGAGGAGGAATGCCCGCGACTCCCACGCTCGCTGGAAACCGACCCCGCCCAGCGGCCCACCGGGATAGTCGTTCGGCGTGATGCCGACCACGATGCCCGCGTTGGCATTGCGTTCGTTGCGCGAATACTGGCTCATGCCATTGGTGACCACACGCCCGGGTTCGGAGGTGGCCGCCACCACGGTGCCGCCGGGACACATGCAGAAGCTGTATACCGAGCGGCCGTTCGTGGCGTGATGCACGAGTTTGTAATCCGCCGCACCGAGGATCGCGTTGCCCGCGCACCTTCCGTGGCGGCTGGCATCGATCAGCGATTGCGGGTGCTCGATGCGCAACCCGATGGAGAACGGCTTGGCCTCGATGAACACGCCGCAATCCTGCAGCATCTTGAAAGTGTCGCGCGCACTGTGGCCGATGGCGAGCACGACGTGTTTGCTGCCGATCGTATCGCCGTTCTCCAGCGTCACGCCGAGCACCTGCCCGCGCGCGCCGCTGCCGCCGGCACCGCGGCCGATCTCGATGTGCACCACCTTGCTGCGGAAGCGGAACTCGCCACCCAGAGACTCGATCGTCTCGCGCATTTTCTCCACTATTCCGACGAGGCGGAAGGTCCCGATGTGAGGCTTGCTCACATACAGGATCTCCTCCGGTGCCCCGGCTTTCACGAACTCGTCCAGAACCTTGCGGCCGTAGTGCTTCGTATCCTTGATCTGGCTGTAGAGTTTGCCGTCCGAGAACGTCCCCGCTCCGCCTTCGCCGAACTGGACGTTCGATTCCGGGTTCAAGACCGACTTGCGCCACAGGCCCCAGGCGTCCTGCGTTCTTTCGCGCACCGCCTTGCCGCGTTCGAGAAGAATCGGCCGGAATCCCATCTGGGCGAGGATGAGCCCGGCAAACAGCCCGCACGGCCCGGTGCCGATCACCACCGGGCGCGTCTTGAGGGATTGTGGCGCACGTGCGACGAAGCGGTATTCCATGTCCGGCGTCATCTCGGCATGCGCCTTTACGCCGAGCCGTTCGAATACCCCCGGCTCGTCCGAGACCTCCGCGTCCACCGTGTAGACCAGGAGAATCGCGGAGCGCTTCCTCGCATCGACTGCCCGCCGAAACACCGTGAAGCGAACAAGCTCTTCCTTTCCGATATGGAGTCGCTTCAGAACGGCGGCTTCGACGGCACCCTCGGCATGGTCGATCGGCAGTTTTATTTCGGTCAGTCTCAGCATGGGGCGTAACAGTAACAGGAGCTGGGCACGCGCATGAATTGGGTCCGGGAAACACCGATGCCTTCCTGGTTTCAAAAGTAAGTCTGGCCCGGCTGGCGCCCGGCCGCTTGATAGGTGGTCGTTTACGTCTTTACTTTGAGCAAGCGGTTCTTTTGACTGTAGGAATATACATATCGAAAAACTTTACGGTTTGCCGGGGCTCGTTGGGACCGAATCCATAAGATACTGCTTTTAAGGTGGAAAAATGATGGGATGGGTTCTTGCCTATCGTCCAAACAAATAAAATAACTAGGAAAGAAATGAAGAAGCCAAATGCCGGTAACTTCTTGGGCGTGCGAGCCGTGAGGCCGAAATTGCGAGGTGCTGCAGCTACGGCTTGGCTTGATCATTACGAAAAAGATGACAGGAGCCTTCACGCCAACTCACGGCCCCGGCGGTTTCTGGCGAGCGCGTTCCGCAGCCTGACTTTCGCTCTCGTGGTGTTGGTCGCGTGGCCTGCGGCACCATCCGCACAAGCGGCGCTGATCGACCGGGGCGGTGGCATGATCTACGACACCACACTGAACGTCACCTGGCTCGCGGACATGAACTGCGCCAAGACGCAATACGACGAGTCAAACGGTTCCTCAGGTTTCGAGGGTGGCCGAATGGGCTGGGCCCAGGCCGCTCGCTGGGCATTCAACCTGGTCTACGGCGGATTCGACGACTGGCGGCTGCCAGCCCTCAATCCGGCAGACGAGACATGCAACCGTGCCTTCGATCCAGGCGGCGGTTTTCCGCTACAGCACCTCGGCTTCGATTGCTCTGGCGGTGAGTTAAGTCACTTGTTCGTTACCGAACTGGGCACCAAGGCGCGCGAGTCGGTCCTGAATCAAACCGGGGACACTGACGAACAGAAGGCCAACCTTGCACTCTTCACCAACGTGCAGCGGAGTGGCTACTGGTCCATCACGGAGTACGAGCCGGACTTTGATAATGCGTGGTTCTTCCTTACCATCGCGTTGGAGGGTGGCCAGCGCGTCAATGACAAGGGTACCCCGTTCCATGCCGTCGCTTTGCGCCCGGGAGATGTTGCTGCTTTTGTCCCGGAGCCACATTCCGCGGCGCTGGTGTTGCTTGCGATAGGCGCTGCAGCGGTAACGCGCAGACGGCGATCCCGTTGAAGCCTCGCGGGATTGCAGCCCCTAGACCGGATCCCACGAGAACACATCCGCCGACACCTCCAGGGGAAAGAAGTGCTTCCGCATGGCGGGGATGGCGTGTTGCGCGATGCTTTGCGGCGTCCACCCCTCCGAGCGTTGCACGGAGCGGATGGGGCGGGGCTGGCTCATGAGGAAGATCTCGTTCATTCTCACACCGAAGATCTGGCCATTCACGCCACCGGCCTCGTCCGAGAGTAAATAGACCACCATCGGCGCGATCTTCGCCGTGGTCATCAACTTCAACCTCTCGACGCGGGTCTTCTGGGCATCGGTCTCGGTGGGAATCGTGCCGATCATGCGGCTCCAGGCAAAGGGCGACACGCAATTCGAGCGCACGTTGTAGCGCTGCATGTCGAGCGCGATGGACTTCGACAATCCCACGATTCCCATCTTGGCGGCGGAATAGTTTGCCTGCCCGACATTTCCCACCAGGCCCGAAGTTGACGTGAAGTGCACAAAGGCGCCCGACTGTTGTTCGCGAAAATATTGCGCGGCGGCTTTCGCCACGTAGAAGCTCCCCATCAAGTGCACGCCGATCACTTGCTCCCAGTCGAGCGTGCTCATGCGATGGAAGATACGGTCGCGCAAGATGCCCGCGTTGTTCACGACGCCGTCGATCTTGCCGAAGGATTCCACTGCCTGCCGTACCATGCGTTCGGCGGCCGTCGCATCCGTCACGCTATCGGTGTTGGCCACGGCCTCGCCGCCTGCCGCTTTAATTTCATCCGCCACCTCTTGGGCTGGGCCAACGCTGCCGCCACCTTCACCATCCACCGCGCCGCCAAGATCGTTCACCACTACTTTGGCGCCCTGGGCCCCCGCCAAAAGTGCGATATCGCGCCCGATGCCACGTCCAGCGCCCGTGACGAGCACTACCTTGCCGCTAAGAATTTTCTCTTCCGCCATCTTCTTTCCTTGGGAGATGATTGCCAGCCGGATTCTAGGCCAGAGCGCAAAGGGCGCTCGGGATGACGGCAGTGGTGTCATGGAGGGCAGGGGCTCGCGGTTAGGGCTGATCAAGCCCGGCCGCAATCGGCTGCAAGCAGCAGATCCGTGAGTTGGTGATAGCGCTGGGCATCGAGTCCGGTGAGATCGCTGATGCGCTGGAGCCGCGCGTAAATCGTGTTCGGATGGACATGAAGTTCGCGCGCGGCCCGTTGCATATTCATGTCGGCATCGGCGAGCGCGCGTAGCGTCTTGACCAGAGAACCTTGCGACTTCGTGCTGGCGTCGCGAAATCCGGGAAACCAGACCGGCATCGCGGACTGCACGTAGTCTGCTCCTCGGTGGATGAGCAGCCGCCGAACCGGCAACGCCGAGAACTGCACCACTCGCTCGGTCACGTTGGCGAAATCCAGCGCCACCGTTGCTTCGTGCAGTCCTCTCGGTATGAAAGAAGTCGACGGCTGGTCGCTACTCATGCCGATCAGAACCGCGGGGCCAAGTTCGAGCAAGCGCGGCTGGATCCGGCTGGCGAGATTCGCCTGCGGTGCCGTCCAGCCTGACGCGCGCCGCGCGCCGGAGAATACGGCGGTGACGACATTACCGCGAATACCGGCAAGTGCCCGAACCGGGATCGGTGCGACCGCCTGGCTCACCGCCTCGGCGATGCGCTGTGCACGCGTGGGATTTTCCATTTCGAGCGGGTCAACCGACTGCGCGAGCGCGACGCAGAAGCTCTGCCTTTGTTCGAGGTAACCGGCACGCTTCAAGAGCCGCGCGACGCGCCCGTCGGATTCGTCGTAACCGCTCACGAGGATGTTCAGCAATTCGGTGCGGCGGTCGCCCTCCGCCTCGGCGAGGACGCGGGTCCGTGCCACGTAATCGGCGGCCGCGATAATGCTGATCGTGTCCGTATATTCGAGCGAGAACGCCGCGACGGCGGATAAAACCTTCTCGCGGTTTCGCGGATTTGCCGTGAGCGCCGCCTCGCGGATCCACTGCGAAAGAACTTTGTGCCCGCAGCGATAGGCGTGCAGCGCCGCCTCCAGCGGAAAACGCTGGCTGGCCCGGCGGCGGGCATGCGCCCTGACGAACTCGAAGTCTCGAATATCTCCGCCTCCGAGCAGTCTTTGCAACTCCGCGATGTGTTCTCCCGCGTGCCGGCCGAGGTCAGGCAACACATCGGGGTTGCCCGATGCGGTGAAGGCGGGGATCTCGGCGAGAATCGTCTCGCGCAAACCCCGGGCGATATCGCCGGCCTGCCTTTCGAGCGGAGCCGCAATGCGGGGAACAACCCCGAGCTTGGAGAGACTTGCGAGCGTTTGCGCAAGCCCGTTGTCCTGGCCGAAAGAACGAATGTCCATTCGTGAGGTTCCCACATTCCAACGCCGCAATTATCGACGGTTTCGCCGTTGTGGAGGGAATTCAATGTGGATACTCTCCAAGTCGGGTGCCAAGGGGTGCCCATTCATTCACGAAAAAGGAGAGATTGCAATGGCCAAGTATTTATTCGTGTATCACGGCGGGAAACATCCTTTCGAGCCCGGAGGAGGCAAAGAGTGTCATGAACGCGTGGGGCGCCTGGTTCGGCTCCATGGAGGCGGCGGTGATCGACGGCGGAAACCCCATTGGCCCGTCGAGCACGGTCAATCCAGACGGCTCCCTCGTTAGCGGCGGCGGTGCTAATCCGGCGAGCGGTTACAGTTTGATCGAAGCATCGAGCCTCGCGGACGCGCACATGAAAGCGAAGGGCTGACCAATCCTGAAAGTGGGTGGCACAATCGAAGTGGCGCAGGCGATGGACATGTAGTCGCGTGGGTGGCCCCACGGAGGAGCGAAGCCTGGCTTTTTTGGCGAAACGAATACTACCTTCCGATTTTGCCCGCTGGGGCGCCCCCTCTCAGCCTAGCCCCGCCGAAAGATGGCGAATAATAGTGGAGCGTATGGTGCAAGGAACCCGAAGAAGCCAGTTGATCGCGATGTGTGCGCTGTGGATGTTGTCGCTCGCAAGCGCGGCCCAAAACGATGTGCAAATCACGGTAAGTCCGGAAGGAACACTTACCGATACGGTGGCCATCACCGTCGTGAATCTTGGGGACGACTGGGAGAATATCGTCTCCATCGATTCCCCCGAAGAGAGCTTCGCGTCGCTAAGGGTACAGGCGAGGAGTTTGAGCGGAAACGCCAGTCTTCATCCGAACAAGATGCGGTTTGTCCCAAGGGGAGCGCAGGTCAATGCAGTCATATTCGCGTTGTCGCTCAACATCGGCGTAGCCGGCGATACCGTGTTGCATGATGTGACAACACCACAAGGCTTTACCCAGGTTCCTCTGATCCCCAAGGCGGGCGGAATTTTCCAAGTGGTTTATGTTGTGAACAAGGCGGTCGAAGAAGGGGACTTCTATTTCGAGGATCAGCGGGTGGGGACGGTTCGCTTGCACCGGTGAGTTGAATTTCCGCTAGCGGTTCGGGGTCACGTCTAGCAACGTAGCACTTGGTCTATGTACTTCCAGGTCCCCGGCGCGCTCGGGCGCGCTCCATCGCCTGAGCCACTGCCGCGCGTTTCAGCTGCTTAGCGTCATCGGTCCTCGGCTCGGCGTCCCAAGATCCCTCCTTGAGACGCTCTAACCGAGATTGCCGGGCGAGGTAGCGCCGCCGGGAGTCTTCCGCGGCAGCGGCACTAGGAAGTCCCTCGCGCAAGAGTGCGCCACTCACGCCCTTGTTCGCCAGTGTCTCGACACTCACCAGGCCGATGCAATCCACGGGACAAGGGGGAAGACATAACTCGCATCCCGTGCAATGGGCCAATAGCACTGTGTGCATTTTCTTGGGCGCGCCCACGATGGCATCCACCGGGCATGCGTTGATGCACAGCGTGCAACCGATGCAACGGGCTTCGTCTATCAAGGCGAGGACGGGGGGCCGTTCTTCGCCGCAAGTGGTGTCAAGAGGTATCGGCTCTACTTGTAATAGCGCGGCGAGTTTCGCGATTCCCGCGGCGCCGCCGGGCGGGCAGCGGTTGATGGGCGAGGTGCCCGCCGCCATGGCTTGCGCGTAGGGCATGCATCCGCTGAATCCGCACTTCCCGCATTGAGTCTGGGGGAGGAGGGCGTCGATGGCTTGCGCCTTGGCGGTCAACTCTTCATCGGCGCCGCTGTAAGGCATTGGCGTATCCACTGCGCCGTCAATTTCTCCTGCAGGGAGTTTTGTTTCAAACGCTCGGATAGTGCGTGGAAATCCACGTTATCCAACGGCTGGTCCTGGTTGAAGCAGGAGAATACGTAGGTGACCTTCCCCGTCGCCGGATCGCGCTGCGGTTGCAGGCATTGCGCGCAGATCTCCTTCATCATGCACTGCATGGGAGAGTTGATGGAGCCGATGGCGAAATGATGGGGATTCAAGTGGGGTTCCAGCACTTCGTGGCGCGCGCGTCCCACGGCGGCCATCATGCGGTCCGAACCGATGGCGATGATGCGGTGGCCTTCTCGCATGGGAATAGAGGTGGGGCCCAAGAGTCCGGCGGCGTAGGCGTCCATGGCTTGCACGATGTTGCCGACGAAGGAAAGGTCTTGCGAGCGAGTGGGTTTGAACCCAGGTTGCTCGTCGCTGCACCATACCACCACATCGGCGGCGGCTTCGATCTCTTCCGCCTTGTAGCGGTCGATGATTTTTTTGTAGCCAGCGAAGTAGAGCACCTTCGACCCGGCGGCGCGGAAGGCTTGCCCGATGGAGAACAACACGGCGTTACCCAGGCCTCCGCCCACGAGTATCACCGTCTCGTTGGGATGAATCTCCGTGGGCGTGCCGGTGGGCCCCATGAGGATGACGGGTTCACCCGGTTTCAATTGCGCGCAAAGATCCGAGGAGCCGCCCATCTCCAGAACGATGGTGGAGACTAAGCCGCGCTCGCGGTCCACCCACGCGCCGGTCAGCGCCAGGCCTTCCATGGCGAGGCGCGTGCCGTGTTTGTTGGGCGCTAGGGATTCGAAATTTTGCAGGCGGTAGAACTGCCCTGGTTGAAACTGGCGCGCTGCCCGCGGTGCCTTGACCACGACTTCCACGATGGTGGGCGTCAAACGATGGATGGCGTGAACCGTGGCGCGTAATTGCCCGTTCAATTCATCGAAGAAGGCTTGTACCGGCACCGCCGAAGCAGGCGCGCGCTGGGCGAGCACCCGGCTCACCACGGGGGAACCCTGTTTCGCCGACCCCAGGGCCTTCACCACGTTGCCGAAGAAGGACGGGTGCAGATCGCCGAAGAAGGAGATGAAACGGCCGTCCTCAAGACGCGAGAGCAGCACGTCGGCGCGCTCGGGTTTGGAGATGGAGAATTGCGGTTTGACGGGCTTGCCGTATTCATCGCAGGCGCGGAAGTATTTGCCGTCGACTTGGAATGAATCCGGATGCTCGCGCGAAAGCACTGTGTTGGGCTGGGTGCCGGCCGCGACGAAAATCGTGTGCGCGGCTAAGAGGTAATCGCCTTCGCCGTGCCACTTGCCATCGTCTCCCAAACGCTGGCGCTGAAAATGAATGCCTTTCACCGCGCCGTATTCGTCCGTCTCGATGGAAGCGGGATTCAAGCATTCGGCGAACACCGCGCCTTCTTCCAGAGCCTTCTCCACTTCCTCGTGGTTGAGCGTGTAGGAGGGGCTGTCCATCAAGCGGCGCCGGTAAGCGATGGTGACACCGCCCCAGTGTTGCAGCAACTCCAGCACGCGTGCCTCGCGGCCTTCGCGCTGGGCATTGAGACGCTCATGGCGAATTTCGCGCGCGTGATGTAGAAACTCCTCGGCGATCTCGCGCTCCTCGGGATCCCAGCGGTCGCGCACGGCGTCCTCGCCGATGGTCTCGCTCAAACCTTCGTAACGCTGCAGGAATTTCTCCACCTGCACCACATAGTAGGCAAGGGATTCCGTGGCCGTGTCGATGGCCGTCAACCCGCCTCCGATCACCACGACGGGGAGCCGTACTTGCATGTTCGCAATGGAGTCCGCCTTGGCGGCACCAGTCAATTGCAGTGCCATCAAGAAATCCGAGGCCGTGCGCACGCCTCGCGCCAGTCCGTTTGGAATATCCAAGGTGGTGGGTTTGCCCGCCCCCATGCACAAGGCAATGTGATCGAAGCCCAGGGCGAAGGCGTCGTGCGCGGTGAGCGTGCCGCCGAAGCGAATGCCGCCGAAGAGCGCGAACTCCTCGCGCCGCTCCAGCAACAGCCGCAAAATTTTGAGGAAGTTCTTATTCCAGCGCACCGTGATGCCGTATTCGGCCACACCTCCAAAGCCGGCCATGATGCGCTCGTCCAGTTTCTCGTAGAGAGCCGAAACGTCGCGTATGGGTTTGAAGGGCACACGCGAACCATCCGCGCGCACGCCAGAAAGATGCTCCGGCAAGGGTTCGATCTTCAGGCCGTCGATGCCCGCTACGCAGTGCCCGTCGTTCATTAGATTGTGCGCGAGGCTGAACCCGGCCGGGCCCATGCCGGCCACCAACACTTTGCGACCGGTTGCCTTCAGCGGAAAGGGGCGGCGAATGTTGAGGGGGTTCCAGCGCGTGAGCAGTGAATAAATCTCGAATCCCCAAGGTAACTCCAGCACATCTTTCAGCGTGCGCGTTTCCGCCTGCGGAATGTTCACGGGCTCTTGCTTCTGGTAGATGCAGGCCTTCATGCAATCGTTGCAGATGCGGTGGCCAGTGGCTGCCACCATGGGATTGTCCACCGTGATGACCGCCAGAGCGCCGATGGCGAAGCCCTCGGTCTTGACCTTATGGAACTCGGAGATTTTCTCCTCCAGCGGGCAGCCCGCGAGAGTCACGGAGAAAGGACTCTTCTTGAACTCGATTTTTTGCGGCGCGGCTGCCGCGGGTTTTTCGCGCAGACCTGTCGAGCAGGAATCCTTGCCTTGGGCGTGGCACCAAATGCAGTAATTGGTTTCGTTAAGAGCGCCCGTTAGATCCGTGCCCGCATCGGTCAAGGCGAAGCCCTCGCGCCGGCGAAGACGGGCCGGGCGAATGCGATAAGTCGTTACGTCCTTGTCTACCCTGGTCTCGCTGTGATGCACCAGGTGCATGGGATCGGTCTTGAGCGGAACCTTGAACAAGACGCCGGCTTCGTGCTGCCGGCGCCCGGCCTCCGTGTGTAATGCCCAGGCGGCGTAGCGCAGTGCGAGATCGAGTTGCGCGGCGTGAGCGGATTCATCTCGCAGCCAGCTTGTCACCGCGCGCGCGAAAGCGATCTCGGTGATATCCCCGCCCAAAGCGCTTGTCATCTGCTGGCGCAGGGCCGCACCATCGAATAGAGCAGCATCCGCGGGTTTGATGCGGGTAGCGGCACGCCGCTGCACGAAGTGCCGCTTGCAGTCGTAAAGGGGCGCGAGATCCAGATGTTGCTGGCGTAAAGCCGCCACTTCTTCTTCGATTCCGAACAAGGCCGTGACGAAACGCTCCACATGGGGCGCCAGCGCCACCAACTGCTCGGATTCCTGTTTTTTTGCAGGCGCATCCGGAGCGCCGCGGGCGGTGACCAACTGCTCGTGCAGTCCGGTATCTTCGTCGCGCAGAAAGGCGAGAAATTTCTGGTCGAGCTTACCAAGCCCAGCCTGAGAATAAATTTCCTGAAACGACATACCAAAGCGAAGTTCCGCTTGGTCCAAGCGCGGGCTATTCATTACGGGGATTTAGGAGAGAGGAAAGGCGGAAACCAGGGTGCGAATTATATCAGCGCTCCTTGATGTTCCAAGGATCTGGCTCCTGGATGTCGGGAGTAAATTAGTTGTCCGGTTTATAGCAAGTAATCTGTCCGGTTTGTGGAGGAGGGATGCAAGAGGCCCCCAAGAACCGGACTCGCTATATGCAGGAGCACCGGCAGATGAGATTCGAAGAGGCCTACGAGGGATGGACGAAGGGGCGCTTGACGCAAGCGGAGGCGGGGCTGTTGTTGGGGCAGTGCGAGCGTAGTTTTCGGCGCCACGTGGAGCGCTACCAAGCCGATGGGTTGGAGGGACTGCTCGACAAGCGGTTGAGCCAGATTTCCAAGCGCCAGGCTAGCCAGGGGGAAGTGGAGCAAGTGGTTCAGAGCTATAAGAGCGGCTTTGCGGGCTGGAACGTGGCGCACTTTCACAGCAAGTACAAGACGGAGTTCAAGGGCACGCGCAGCTACAGCTGGACGAAATGCGTCTTGCAGAAGGCGGGCGTGGTGAAGACGGCCAAGCGCGGGGGCAAGCACCGGATCAAACGCGAGCGCGCGCCGCTTCCTGGGATGATGGTGCACCAGGACGCGAGCACGCACCGCTGGGTGGCGGGCAAGGTTTGGGATCTGGTGGTGACCATGGACGATGCCACGGGGGAGCACACCAGCATGTTCTTCTGCGAGCAGGAGGGTACGGTGTCGAGCTTTCACGAGTTGGGACAGACGATCATGCGTTATGGCCTGTTTTCCAGTTTGTACACCGACCGGGGCAGCCATTACTTTCTCACGCCCGAGGCGGGAGGCAAGGTGGACAAGCACCGCTTGACCGAAGTGGGACGCGCGCTCAAGCACCTGGGGATCGAGCACATCGCGCCATTTACACCCGGTTACAAGCTCGGTCCAAAGCCCGGTGCGCCCGGCACCCAGGCGTTCTTGCCTGGTTAGAGGTCTGAGCGCAACGTAAACAGCGCGCCCGGCGAGCGTCTCACCAATGCTCTCCATCATCAGTAAGTTCGCGGAGCCCGTCAGCACGAAGCGCCCAGGCGTTCGGTTGCGATCGTTGTCCACGGCGCGCTTGATGGCGATGAGCAAGTCTTTAGCGCGTTGGACCTCGTCCAGGACCAAGGCCGGCGCGCGCGCAACCAAGGCTTCGGGGTCTGCCTGCGCGAGCGATCTAAGATCGAAATCGTCCAGCGTTAGGTAGGGCCGCTGCTGGAGCCTAGGCAAGGAGCGGATCAAGGTCGTCTTGCCGGTTTTGCGCGCGCCCAGTACGACGACCACGGGTGCGGTATCCAACGCCCGCTCGATAGCAGGCACCGCCGCGCGAGGGAGAAATGGTTTTTCCATGAAAGTATGATTATCATACTTTCATGGAATGTCGAGGTGGTGGTCTACCTGGGTGGCGAGGTAAATTCGCGCCTCGCATAAGCGCCTATTCCGCGTTCTCCTTCTGCAAAGCCTCGCACCGCCGCATTGCCTCGGGCGTGAATTCGGCTTGGGGCTCGTTGCCGCCGATGACAAACATCAAAATGTGCTCCTGTCCGGGTTCATCAAAGGTGACGTTCATGAAGCGGCGCGCGACGCCCACGGGAAAAGAGATGACGTCGAGCGGCTCGAGGTCGATGAACTGCCTATCCGCGCCCTCGTTCCACTCGCAGCGCCAGCGGCCCGTCATGGCGATGAAGGTTTCGTTGCTGTCGTGGTTGTGCATGAGCGGCCCCTTGCCGGGTTTGGCGCGGCAGTAGCCGAGATTGAAACCTTCGGAGATGCGAATGGCCGCCATGGCCGAGGCGTCGTCGCCCACGGGCGAAGTGGTCGCTTCGTTGCGCCTATCCTGGGGTGGCTGAAAGCCGATGACGTTGTAAAGCGTGCGATGGCATTCGGGTACTTTGCTATCCGGCAAGCCACCATCGGAACCGCGCAAATCCTTGAAACGCGCCACGCGTTTGAGCATGTCCTCGCGCGACCATGTCTTGACTTCTCTCCAATCGCTCATGATTTCTCCCGTTCAAGCCTGTCAGTTCAAGGATGCGGCTCGGCCTGCGCGTCCAGCTCCAACTGGGCGTAATCGCGCGGGGGCTCATGCAAAAGTTGCCGGCGGCTCTTCTCCAAACCCTTGATCAAGGCAACGATGGTTTCGTTGTGTGGGAGCGCCAAGCCAAGCGCCTTGCCCTCGCGCACCAACGCGCCATTGATGGAATCGATCTCTGTACGCCGGCCTTGCTCGATGTGCTGCATCATGGAAGGCTTGTTGTAGCGCAGGCGGCAGTGTTTGATGATCTTCTTCCTGGGATCGGATTCCAGCAATTTTATCCCCTTGCGCGCCACCACGAGGAGGATCTCGTCCACCACCTTTCCCAGCAACTCAAGTACTTCCGGTGTGCGGTAAATCTCTCCCGCGCGTAGCCCCGTGAGGGCGGTGAGCGCGTTGAGCGCGCAATTGAGCACGAACTTGGTCCAGATCTGCGCCATGGGATCGGTAATGACCTCGGTGGGGATCTGCGCCTTGTTCAGCATGTCCGCCACGGCTTTGATACGAGGAGTCATCCGTCCGTCCAGTTCGCCCAGGGAGGTCATGGCCGCGTTGGTGTACACCACCCGGCCGAGTTCGGGATGGGCGCCGCTGTTCATCGTCACGCCCGCGCACACGCGTTCCTTCCCTAGGGTCTCCACGAGAATTTCCACGTTGCCGATACCGTTCTGCAAAGTGAGGACGAAGCCCTCTGGCTTGAGTATGCGAGCTGCCGTGCGGGCGGCTTCCTGGGTCGCGTTGGTATCGGTGAAGATGATGGCGAGATCGCACGGGGGTAATCCCTCGGCGCTGGTGTGGGCCGGTACTCGCACAGTGTGATCGCCCCGCACGCCCCCGACCTTCAAGCCCTCGCGCTGGATCAGCGCGACGTGGGCTTCCCGGTTATCGATGAGCGTGACGTCGTAACCCGCGCGAAACAACAGGCCGCCATAAAAACCGCCCATGGCTCCTGAACCGATGACATAGATACGCATACGATGCTCCTTTGATGTTAATTCGTGGATGAGCGCAGGCTGCAAGTTTATGAGCTACGCGAATGGTTCGCTCGTCCCGCCCAGCGCGTTCAAACTCAAATTCATCTGGCCGCACACCTTGAGCGCCACCTCCAGAGCGCGCCTGCCGTCGTTGCCGCTGACCAAGGGCTCGGTTTCGGATGTGACAGCGTTCAAAAACGATTCGATCTCCGCGAGCAGAGGATCGGCTTTTTCGAAGCGCTGCTCTTCTTGCTGGACGCGTGGGATGACATCACCAGCCTCTCCTGGAGCCTTGCGCACGCTGCGCACATGAAAGTTCTCGCAGTCGATGGAAAGATAGCTGTCCGGTTGAAAGATGCGTAATTTCCTTACCGATTGCTGGCTGACGCGGCTGGAGGATACGTTCGCGACGCAGCCATTGGCGAACTCGATGCGCGCCGTGGCGATGTCCACCGCGGGCGTGAGCACCTTGAAACCACTGGACCGCACCTCGGTCACGTCGCTCTTCACGATGCTCAGAATCAAGTCGATGTCGTGGATCATCAAATCGAGCACCACGTTGACGTCCGTACCCCTGGGCTTGAACACGGCAAGGCGCTCGGATTCGATAAAGAGCGGCTGAAAGATTTGCTCGCGCACCGCTTGTATCGCCGGATTGAAGCGCTCCAGATGCCCCACCTGAAATACCAGGCCCTTGTCCTGGGCGAGGGCCACGAGGGTGCGCGCCTCTTCCAGGGTTCGCGTGACGGGTTTCTCCACGAGGATGTGCACACCCGCCTCTAGGCAGGCCCGCGCGACGGCGAAGTGCGCATCGGTGGGCACGACTATGGAGGCCACGTCGATGCGGTCTAGCAATTCACGAAAATCCGTATAGGCTTGCGTATTGTGCTCGGCGGCGATTTCTCGGGCGCGCGCTGGGTCGGCATCCACCACGCCGGCCAGCGTGCAGCCGGGGAGCTGCGCATACTTGCGGGCATGAAACTTCCCCAAATAACCGGCGCCGATCACCGCGGCGCGCAAAGGATTAGGCATGGTCGTTCGTTCTCGAATCGGTGAGGGGATGATAAAGCACTTGCCAGGGGGCTTGACAACGGGGGTTGCAAAACAACGATGTACCATCTCGCACATAAGGGCATAATGGCGCGGCCCTGTGGAGGGGGCGATGGTATTGCACAGCAAGCGCGATAAACTCTTTCCAGGCTGTGGTGCGCAGGTGGCGAAGTGGTGGGCGCAATGCAATCGCTGCGACCTTGATCGCACTATCTCTCAGCCCAATGGCTGCGTGGTCTATCAAGGCTGCGATCCGCGCGGGCCCACGGCCTACTGCGAGGGTGATGGTACCCATTCGAAATGGCCGGAGCAGTCGCAAGCTATCGTAGATTTCTTTCAAGCCATTCCACGCAAGGCGGAGCCATGAAATCGGTTGGGATGAGGTTTATTTATGTGATGGTCTTTCTAGCCTGCCAAGTGCCACACGCTTGGGCGCACGCCAAACTGGTGAGATCGGATCCTAGTGCGCGCGCGATCCTGACGCGCGCTCCATCCGTGATTCAGCTTTGGTTCAACGAAAAGCTGGAGCCCGCCTATTCGTCCGCGGAGCTGCGTGACGGCGCGGGGACGCTGGTGTCCACGGAGAAGGCGGCGATCGCGCCATCCAACGCCAAGCAACTCATGCTCAAGATTCCCTCCTTGGCCGGCGGCGAATATGTTGTTCAATACCGCGCGCTCTCCGTGGACGGACATATCGCCGAATCCAGTTTTCGCTTTTTCGTGCGTGCGCGCCCGTAGCTCCTCGGTGTAACGGACCGCACCTCGCCCAAAAAACCGTCCTTCGAGCCGGCTTCGGTGCTGATCTCAGGTTGATGGAAGTTCTCGCCACGCTATCGCGGTTTGCCCAAACGGTAAGCGGTTGCCTGCTCACCGGGTGGATGGTCTTTCGGCTGCTCGGCGCTCATCCACAAAGGCAGTCGCACCGGCGCGCTGCCGAAGCCGGCTTGGCCCTTTGCTTTATTTTCGCGGGAATCGCTTCTCTTGCATTCCAGACTGTGCTCGTGACAGGAAGCGCCGGCGCGCTCTTGGATTTCCCTGCTTGGCGGGGAGTAATGCAGCACACCGTCTTTGGATATGTGTGGCTGGGGCGCGAAAGCCTTATGCTGGCCCTAGGGCTGATGTGTTGGTACCGCCTGCCCACGGTATTCCTCGTAGCCCTCGCGGGAGCAGCCACGGCGTTGGGAGCGGCGAGCGGTCATGCGGCAGCGCTGGAACCCGCGTGGCCCGCCCTCGTTGCACAAGGTGTTCACATCGCGGCGATCGGTGTCTGGTGGGGCGGCCTAATTCCCTTGGCGCTGGCGATGCGCGCGGGCAATGCCTCGGAATTTGCGCTCACGTTCCGCCGGTTCTCTCGCCTGGCCGCCACGGCCATGGTCCTGATTATCGGTACAGGTGTTTTCCTATCGCTGGCTCACGTCGCAACTTGGCCAGCGTTATTCGGTACCGCTTACGGGCAGCGGTTGCTATTCAAGCTGTTCTTGATCGCGGTGACACTGCTCCTGGCGGCGAGGCTCCGGTGGCATTGGTTGAGGCACTTGGAGCAGATCGCCACCGAGCGAATCGCTACCTGGGGAGCGTGGCTGGTGCTGGCCGAGTTCCTGGTCGCGCTTGCAGTAATTCTGATCGGAAGCATCCTATCCAGCACTCCCCCCGCCCGGCACGAGCAGATCTTATGGCCCTTCGGCTTTCGCTTTGCGCCGGAGGTCACGTGGGCGCAGCCTCAAGTCCCTCTGCAAGTAATTGCGGGGTCTGTACTGGTATTGACGTCCGTGGCCAAGTTTTTTTGGTCGTACCGGCAAGGCTGGCAGTCCTCGTTGGTGAGCGGTTTTTTGCTGCTGCTGGGCTTGCTGGTCGCACTGCCGCCGCTGGGGGTGCAGGCTTTCCCCGATACCTATCGTGGCAGCGCCGTGGCTTATCACAGCATCTCCATCGGCAACGGCGCGAAGCTCTTCCAGCAACACTGCGCCAATTGTCATGGCGAAGGCGGGCAGGGCAATGGACCGCTGGCGGCGGCCTTGCCAAGACCGCCTGCCGATTTGACGGCGCCCCACACCGCGGATCACACCGCGGGAGACATGTTTTGGTGGCTGACCCACGGCATTCCTGCCGGCAAGATGCCTGGCTTCGGAGAAATCCTGAGCGAGGACGAGCGCTGGGATCTGATTAATTTTCTTCGCGCCTTCTCCAGTGGCTTTCAAGCGCGCATCATCCGCCCCCGCATCGCTTCGATGCGACCGTGGCTAGGTGCCCCCGATTTCAACTATGTGCTGCAAAGCGGGGAGAACGGGGCGCTCAAGGAGTTCCGTGGAGATAAGCCCGTGGTGCTCGTGTTTTTCTCTTTGCCAGATTCCAGCCAGCGTTTGGCGCAGTGGCGTCATTCGAGAGTGGCAATCGAGGCGGCTGGGGCAAAATTACTCATGGTGCCCTTGGCTCCAGGTTCGCATGAGCAAGACCATTTGCTTCCCGTGATGAGTCAAGGGGCCGAGGAAGTGTCGGGTACCTACCTTCTCTTGTCCCGAACATTGAATAACCCGAGGGAGCGGGCGGCGCTTCCTCACCATGTGGAAATGCTGGTGGATCGCTTCGGTTATCTGCGCGCGAGATGGTTCCCGCGCGAAGGCGATGACTGGGTAGATATGGAAAAGCTCGCCGGCCAGATTAGGGCGCTTAACGCTGAACCTGAGATACTCCCCCCTCCGGACGAACATTTGCACTGACGCCGAGCCATGAACGAGCCCGACCTTGACAACCCCTATAGCTCCGCGTTCTCTCAGGCCGCGCGCAACGCACTAACGGAGCACTACGAGACAGGCGCCAACCTGTACAAATTCTGGGGCAGCCCAGGGTCGGTTTTGTCCGCCCTATTGCTTGGCTGGGCCCAGTCGAAGCACCCAGGCCATCTCAGTTACGCCTGGGACCTGGAATCGGCGCGCAGCTTGGATGAGGGCATTCGCGCCACCACCAAACAGGCGGTATTGCGTCTGGGTTTGGAAGGGAACCCCGCACCGAGAATTTTCGAGGCGGGCTGCGGCATCGGTGGATGCACCCTGGAAGTGGCCGCCCTATTTCCACGCGGCCAAGTAACAGGGCTAGCCATCGTGATGGGCCAACTCGAAATCGCGCGAGAACGTGCACGTGCGCGCAACATTGGAAACGCGCGGTTCGTTTGCGGAAATTATTTGAGAACACCTTTTCCCGACCGGTACTTCGACGCCATCTTCGCCATGGAGTGCATCGTCCACACGCCGGTGCAAGAACGCTCGCGCTTGCTACAGGAGTGGTGCCGTATCTTGAAGCCGGGCGGGCGAATGGTGATCTTCGATGGGTTTTCCATGCAACGTCCCGCCAATGAAGCACAGCGGAAAGCCATTCAAGACGTCATGGAAGGGTGGACCTTACCCTATCCGCCCAGCCCCGGGGTTTTCAGGTCTCAGGCCGAGGCCAGCGCACTGCGCGTGGTGGAGCAGAGCAATACCACAGCGCATGTATACGAATCCGCGCGCCGCATCGCCGCCATCGGCACTTGGGTATTGCGGCCGTTGTCTTGGCTGGCCCGTGTGCCTTTGCTGGGAGGACTGGCACGGCCACTGGGATTCGAGTCCGCGCGCCATGCGGCACTGTTTGTGCGCGCTTGCCGCGCCCAGCAAAGAGTCTTCGAGCAAAATCTCGGCGCCTATTTCGTGCATGTATTCGAGCGCATGACCTAGAAAAAGCGTTTGAACATGAAGGACGCGAAGGCAATCAAAAGCACGCAGTAGGTATTGCCGAAAGTAAGCTTGGGGAAAGACATTCAGCGTAACCCTGCCGCCGCGCGTTTGAGTTGCTTGGTGCTGCTGACCTGCATCGCAATGCGGAACATCTCCCTGGGAGCACGTAGGCGGCTACCCCTTCAAAAACTTTCCGGCTATGCATATCGTTCTCAATTCCAAGTTTTTTCGAACCCTCAACGTCGGCGGCCTCGCCCTCAAGGCATTACGCTATGATGGCCCGCTTTCGGTCCACACGGAGTACGAATTCGACGAGTCCATCATCCGGCAGGTTGGCTACGCGGACACCGTGCCCGAGAACCTTGAGGAGTGGGCCAGCGCGGACGCGGCCTACCTGAAAAAGGTCTGGGGCGAAATCTATTGAACTGTTCGTGGTTCATCACCTTATTTTGGAGTCACAGATGAATGAAACCCATTCCGGCGGTTGCGCGTGCGGCGCGGTACGTTACCGTGTGCACGGGAAACCCACGGTGGCCACTGTGTGCCACTGCAAGTTTTGCCAGCGCAGACTGGCGAGTGCCTTCGCGGTGATTGCATCCTTTGAAGAAAAATCGGTGGAGATGCTTCAAGGGAAACTCGCGGAAGTTGAACATCGTTCCGATGAAAGCGGGCGTTGGCTGCGAATGAGTTTCTGCCATGCATGCGGAACCACCATCTCTCACATCGCCGAACGGCGGCCGGGGATTCGAAGCATCGCGGCTGGAACCTTCGACGATCCTAGTTGGGTCGAGATCGGCAGGCATATTTGGGTACAGTCGAAACTCCCCTGGGTTTCCATTCCCGCGGGAGTCGAGGTGTATCAAAAGGGAGTCACGGGAGCCCCTCCGCCAGGCTCTTCCGCTCCCGTGAAAAGGTAATGCGCCGCCGCGTTACATGAAGCGCGTGCTGTTTATTTGTAGCCAGAACTGGCTACTCAGTCCGGCTGCCGAGCAAGGGACGTTTGGGGTCAGATCTTTACTTTCTAGTCGCTCAGACAATACTGAAACCCCTCAATGCCCTAGATCTGTCTTCCGAAAGAAGAGGCGCCGGGCAGGGAACGAGAAGTACAATCGTGCAGATGCCTGACGTAAGACATAAATACAAATGGCGGCTGGTTTACAAGAAGAGAGTATTCATGAATTGCGCCAAGATGATCCATGCAACGATTCTGGCATTAGGTGTTGCCGTGTTCATGGCAGCGCCTCAGATGCACGCTCAACAGAGCAATGACCCAGCGATACGAATCGGGGCCACGGATCTTGGTGGCGTGGTCACTAGCACGAACGGGCCGGAAGCCGGTGTATGGGTGATCGCCGAGACCTCGGACCTGCCCACGAAGTTCGCGAAGATCGTGGTGACCGATGACCAAGGACGCTATGTGATGCCCGAGCTGCCAGAGGCAACCTACAGCGTATGGGTGCGCGGTTACGGGCTCGTGGATTCGCCCAAGGTGCAGACCTTCACCAGGAAAGATTGTCAACCTCAAGGCCGTGGTGGCGCCCAATGCAGCGGCCGCGGCTGAGTACTATCCGGCGATTTACTGGTACTCGATGCTCACTGTTCCGAACAAGCGCGAGTTTCCGGGCACGGGGCCGGGCGGCAACGGTATGTCCGAGAAGCTCAAGAGCCAGGCCCAGTGTCTGGATGTGGTCAATACCAACGGTTGCTACACGTGTCACAAGTTGGGCAACAAGGCCACTCGCACCATTCCGAAGGAGTTGGGAGAATTCGGCTCCTCGGCGCAGGCGTGGGGGCGGCGCATCATGTCGGGCCTGGCCATGAACCAGATGATGGCCGCCATCGTGCGGCTCGACGCGGAGCGTCGCGCTGAAGCTCTTCGCCAACAGGACCGACCGCATCGCCGCGGGCGCATTGCCTTTTTCGCATCCATCTCGGCCGCAAGGTGTGGAACGCAACATCGTCGTCACGCTGTGGGATTGGGCAGGACCGAAGGATTATCTGCACGACGAGATCTCCACCGACAAGCGCAATCCGAGAGTCAATGCGAATGGCTTGATCTATGGTGCGCCCGAAGAGAGCACCGATCTTTTCCCGGTGCTCGATCCTGTGAACCATGTGGCCACGCAGGTGAGAATGCCGGTGCGCGATCCTAACACGCGCTCCTCGAAGAGCAACCCGATGCAGCCTTCGCCGTACTTGGGCCCCGATCCCATCTGGGACAGCCAGACCAGCATGCACAACCCGATGTTCGACGAGAACGGGCGGGTGTGGTTCACCTAGCGCGTGCGCACGGCGGAAAATCCGCCCGAGTGCCGTAAAGGTTAGGACCACCCTTCAGCGAAGCTCACGCCCATGGAAACGTCCAACCGGCATTTGTCGATGTACGACCCGAAGACAGGCAAGATCACGCTGATCGGCACCTGCTTTTCCACTCACCATATCGTGTTCGCCGAAGACGCCAACAACACCCTATGGACCAGCGCTGGAGGGCCGCAGAGTGGCGCGATCGGTTGGCTGAACCGAAAGGTGTTCGAGGAAACGGGCGACGAGATGAAAGCGCAAGGATGGACGGCGCTGGCGGAAGTCTTCGAGCCGCCGCTGCCTGGATTCGGCCCGCGCGGCATGGACATCGATCGCGGCGCGTGGTGTGGACGCCGCTGTCGAGTGGCCACATGGCGAGCTTCGACCGGCGTAAATGCAAGGGCCCGCTCAACGGCATCCACGCCACCG